>JAMOMC010000159.1 GCA_027068765.1 Campylobacterales bacterium | reverse complement strand
ATCTGTGCTGGCTGAGCTTAATAATGTTTTTGTGGGTAGAGCTTTTGTCCCTCTTGGTTAGGTGCTGAATGGTTACAAAAATTATTAAAATTAAAATAATTTAATAATTGGACGATATTTAAATAATTTTGTAAAAATGTAGGAGAAGCAAATGAAGAGAGAATATAGAGAGATTAGAAGATGAATGTAAAAATACGAGACTATGATAAAGAACCGATAGTAATAAAAGATTACAATCCACTATTTCTTGCAACATATAATTTATATTTAGTGCCATTTATGATTTTTATCTATATTTTTAATCCAGGAGGAGCTTCAAGTTCATCTCTTAGTTTTGGTTTATTAGTAATTGTGCCTGCTATGATGATACCATATATAAAATCATATTTTGATTCTAAGGATAAAAGAAAGATCGTTTTAACAAATGATAGTATTACTTTTTATCATGAGGATACTATTTTAGAAAAGATAGCACTAGAAGAGATAACAGATATCAAAAAAACATATAGTGATTACTACCATGAGAGTCAAAATGATAAAATTGTTAAATTTGTAAGTCTAATATTGTTTCCTTTAATTATTACAGTTCATATACCTTTGATAATTAGTAAGCTTATATTTCATATTTATCATGACAGTTATAAAAGTTATCGTTTTTTTGATGCGATTATAATTTTTTCAGATACAAGAGTTATTAATATACTTCCTTCAAAGCTAAGTCAATATGAAGAACTCAACAGTTACTTTAAAGCACAAATAGATTCATCAATAGAGATTGATAATTTAAAAATATACTTTGAAACAACACATAAATATGAAAAAATAAATCAGGAGAAGATTAAGATGTCAATAACAAAAGAAGAAGCACTAAAACATTTAGATGATGCAAAAAATATATGGAATGCTACACATGAAGCAGGAGTAAAATCAATAGACTTAAACTATGTATCAACAAATATAGACTTAAATGGAAATCTTTTAAGTGAAGCTAGCATTATGCAAAACAATAATCATAAATTTTATAATAATTATTTTAAAAAAGTTGTATAGATGGAAACAGTCAGACAACTCAGAGATTACGATAAAAATCCAATAATAATAAAAGACTACAATCCACTATTTCTTGCAGCATATAATCTATACTTTATTCCACTTATAATTTATATTTATATTTTTAATCCTGGTGGTACTTCAAGTTCGTCTCTCAGCTTTGGTTTATTGGTAGTTGTTCCTGCCATTATGATGCCGTATATACGACCATATTTTAATGCTAAAGATAAAAGAAAGATAGTATTGTCAAATGATAGTATCACCTTTTATCATGAAGATATTGTTTTAGAAAAGATAGCAATAGAAGATATAACAGATATCAAAAAGACATATAGTGATTACTACCATAAAAGCCAAGATGTTAATAAAGTAATCAAGGTAATTACTTACATATTGTTTCCATTAGCTATTTCTATACATTTAGCTCTATTAATTAGTAAAGTTATATTTCACACTTATCATGATGGATATAAAAGTTATCGTTTTTTTGATGCGATTATAATTTTTTCAGATACAAGAGTTATCAATATACTTCCTTCAAAGTTAAGTCAATATGAGGAGCTTAACAGTTATTTTAAAAAGCAAATAGACCAATCAATGGGTATAGAGAACTTAGATACATACTTTGAAGTATCGCACTATTATGAAAAAATAAACCAAGGAGAAGATTAAGATGTCAATAACGCAAGAAGAAGCACTAAAAAAAAGGTGTCAGGCTTTAACTTTTAACCTTTTATCGGACGAGGTATTTAATCTATACTAAATATTTTTTAATACAATAGTCCGTAAAAAAGAAGAAAAATGGTGTCAGGTGATAACCAATAACTAGTTTATAATTTAATTTATATTTCCAATATATCGTCTATAATACTCTTAACCACAGGCAATCTCTCTCTTATCACAACCTCTATAAAACTTAAATTTACCCCATCATAATCATGTGCTATAAAATTTCTAGTAGCAATAGCCCCTTTTATATCCTTTTCATCAAATTGATCGATTACAATTTTATCTTTTAGTTTAGAAAACTGTTCAGCAATAGCCGTAAGATGCATCATAATCGCAGGTTTTGCAAGTTTTTCATCTTCAAGTGCTTTAGAGACAAATCCAAAACTCTCAATAATCTCTTCAATCATAACAATCTTTCTTAAGATAACTTCAAGCCTTTGTTTGTCTCGCTCAAGCATAACAAGTCTCTTGCATAATTTTATCTTTGATAATAGAGTTGCTATTTTTATCAAAGATATCTACTTTTTTATGAAATTTTCCCTCTATTACTTGTCTGATATTTTCATCTATATAGACAAAAGCATCCCAACTTTTGTACTTTTTCATAAACTTTTCAGTCGTCTCTATAAAGATGTCTATATCGCTATCTATATCTCCTTCATCTCGTGCAAATGAGCCAAACAATCCCAAAGATACAATACCATCTTTTTCCAACTTTGGTCTGAGTGTTTTTAAAAACTGTACTATCTCCTCACCATTCATGTTTGTCTCCTCGCTTTTTCAACATTATACCCTTTTATTCCATTTTTTGCCAAACAAACAAATATCCCGATAATAAAAAAAAAGGTGTCAGGCTTTAACTTTTAACCTTTTATCGGACGAGGTATTTAATCTATACTAAATATTTTTTAATACAATAGTCCGTAAAAGGCTGTGATGCTATTTTTATATTTTTAACGGCATATCTTCTATTTTTAAAATTAACTCATCATAAAAGTTCAAAGCTCTGCTTGGACTATCTTTTGCAATAAATTGAACAATCTCTTCAAGCTCATCATCAAATCTTGGTAATTTATCTAAAATCATATTTTAGATATAACTTTTGCTCTCAACTTTTCTAATCCACTTGAAAATGAAACGGATTTGGATTTATCTTTTTTATATTGATCTACTCTTTTAACTATTTCATCATCAAGTGAAGATGGAATAATAATAGCACCTTTTGGCATACTATCTACATATCTATAAAAACTGTCCAAATACTCATCCTGAATATTAATATTTATTATCATAATAGACCTTTCGAAGAAATTTTATAAAACAATAATAGCATAATTAATTGGATGGTACAATACCACCTGAGAGAAGGAGCGGTGTACAGAAAAGGGGAAGTATTTAATCTATATTAAATACCCTTCTCTCGCTCATTTATCAATCCTTAACTTCATTACCATAAACACTCATATACATCTCTTCCGCGAGTGCTGGCAATATAGTAAATTCACTCTCTGCAATAGCTTAGGTGGCATAAAATATATATTAAATATCTCTTTTTTTCCTTTCTTTATGGAATAGTCTTTGTCTCTGTTTTACCATCTTTTGTGAAAGTATAGGTATATTGTATGCCATCTGCATTTCTATCGAGAGTAGTTGTCCCTTTTGCAGTTTTTGTTGGCTCACTTATATCTTGTAGCTCAAAATTACCCACTATTTTAGAGATACTACCACCTTGTTGCGTGAGGGTATTTCCACTAAAAAGAAGTTTATATGATCGGTTTTTATACTCAAACTCTGCTTCGTGTGACTGTGATATTGTGGTCGATTCTTCAGATCCTTCACCTGTCGAAGTGCTTTTATATAGGTAGTTTTTGTAGTAAATGTGGTCTATCTTCTCATATGTACCTATCGCATATGGCTCAGATATATCTGTCTTAACTGTGAACATCTCCATAAAAGATAAGGATATTTCAAGTGTGGTAGCATCTGATTTACTCTGAAAATCACCTCTATATCCTGTGGCTCCTTGTAGGTGGCCACCTGTAGTTAGATTTATCAAAAATGGACCATTTAAACTCCCCAAAGTAGCACTCATATTGCTACTTATCTCTGTATGGTTGTCGCCATTTAATATATCCACATCATAAGAGATATACCCATCAAAAAAATCACTATAACTACAAGTTTCATCAGGTTGTGCTACATACTCAAACATCACACCACTAGATGCAACAAATGTAAAACTTCCAGAGCCTGATCCATGCTTAGGCGAAGAAAAATCACTGTCATGAACCAAGCCTAGCTCTCCTGTGATTCCTTTTTCACAATGTGAACGAACTGCTCCTGCATTTTTGGCAATCTCAAGAGCCACTAGTCCTTGCATATTATTTATATACCTTATAAGTATAGGACTAAGTTCATATGGTTGATCTATAGGCATCATCTCAGAGGCAAAATTATCTATATTCAAAGAGTCTATTAAGCTTTGAGAATGACTGTTTTGATCTCCTTCGGGACTACCACCGTTTCCACTATCATCTGAGGAGGGGTTGTCTCCTCCTCCACCACAACCTACTAAAAATCCTACCACTGTTAATGCCAAAATTATATTTTTCACCTTTTATCCTTATATATCTTATTTCAAAAGATTTTTAATCTCTTGGCTTACACCTTTTTGATCTTTTATCAGATCATAAGCACTTTGATTCTCTTTATCTTTGATACCCTTATCTGCCCCTAGTGAAAGTAGTAGCTTTATCTTTTTAAACTCTCTATTGTCCACTGCTTTTATAAGAGCTGTTTTTCCTTCATAATCTTGATGGTTTATGTCAGCTCCTACTTTGATAAGTTGCTTCAAAGTTTTCTCACTATCAGTTAAATAAAAAGCAGACCAACCTAAATCATCTGTTATTTTATTTGGGTTTGCTCCTAATTTTATAAGTTTATCTATCATAAAATTATCGTTATACTTAACGGCATTAAAAAGTGGATAAGTTCCCTCACTATCCATCTTTTTAGGATTAATATTTTTCATACCCTCAAGATCTAACTTCCACTTTTTTGCCATATCATCAGCACCTTTTCCATCTTCACTTTTGATACTTGCATCTGCTCCACTTTGCATCAGTATAGAAGCTGCATAAGTTTGTAAATGTCCAAGTGCCCCCATTAGTGGTGTCATACCATGAGTACCTTTTGCATTTACATCAAAGCCTTTATCAAGGAGATATCGTATGATAGTAGGATTTCCACCCGCTGCTGCTGCTAGAAGAAGAGTGCTTGTATCTTTAGCTTTATGTTTTATATCTGCACCTTTTTCTATAAGCGTAAAAAAGAACGCTTCATCACTCTGCCCAGCTGCTACAAATATAGGAGTTATGCCATCTTTATCCGTTTGGATATTTGCATCAAAGCCATCTTTTATGTAGCTTTTTATCTTTATCAAGTTTCCTTTATGTATAGAGACTTTATAATCTTCGATGCTTTTTTTGATACCAAAATCTTCAGCCTTACCACTAACATCAAAGTTTGTAGCATAGAGATGACATGTAGCTTTTAAACTCTTCTTTTTTACCATAGCTTGACACTTTTTAAAAGCACTCTCTTGTGCTATTTTTGGGCTAAATTCATCCTCTGAACGACCACAAGCTTGAACTCCACCTTTGCCATTTGCTAGATAGTAAGCTTGATGTTGTGTACCTCTTAGATAGTATTTAAACTGATACAGACAAGGACCTTCATTGATGATAGCTTTTGCACTATTTAGGTAACTTTCATATTCAGATGTACTTAGATATTTGTCTGATTTTGGGATAATCTTTACACCATAGTCACTAGCTTTTGCTACTATCTTTCTATCTTGAGCAAAAATTTTACACTCACTTTTTGGGGATTTATCACCTTTTGTTTTTCTATATTTGTTGCAATTTTTTAAAGAACTTATTTTTATAGAGTCTAGGGAGTTTCCAACACTTTTACTGCAAGCATATTTACCATCAGGATCTAGGCTATATGTAAATACTTTATGTTCCTTATCTTTTAGATACTTTTTAAAGAACGTGATACAACTTCCTAAAAGCAGTTGTGAAGCATCATCTAAAAGTTTTTTACTCTCCTCTTTTGTAAGTGGAGTATTATTTGGTGGTGTTATATATGAAAAATCACCCTCTTTTGCTATAAACTTGCCATCTATATCGACCACTTTACACTCAGCATTGAGATTATACTTTTGGCAATCTTTTAGTGACTCTTTTTTTGCATCCACTACACTATCATAACCATAATTCCAAGTACATCTATCTTTTCCTGTTTTCTCTTCTCGTGCAAAGACAAAAACTTTATGATCTTGTTTGCTTTTATATCTATCATGGTATCCCTTTAGACAGCCTACACCTAAAACATTTTCAGGTGTCATATCAGCATAAAGCGCTGATACTATACTTAGTAAAACTATCTTTTTCATCATTTTTTATCCTTTTTAAATTATCTCTTGCGATCATCTTAATTAACCTCTTTCTCTATCTCAATCTTCCATGGGTGAAACTCCTGCACTGATGGACTCTTTATCTCAAACCAGTCGGTATTGTAATCGATATAGCTATAAATGATAAGTGATAAAAATGCTCCAAATGGTACTAGTCCCAAAAAAAACCACTTACTTTTTCCCTTTTTAAGACTTTTTAAAGAGTAAATAAACAAAACAATAGCCACCACAATAAAAGCTAAAAATATTTGTAAATCTTCCATAGTAGGGCCACATGCAAAAAGTAAGGAAGGTAAAAAGATCATCAAAAAACCCAATATTTTTAACATACTAAATCTCCTTTCAGCACTCTTGGACTTCAAACACTTTAATACACGAAAGTACTCTTGCCTTTGCACTCTTTTCTAAACTTCTCGCCCACTTCTTTAACTCTTTAAAACACCAGTTTGGCATACTCTTTTTATACTTTTTTTGCCACATTTTAAGTGCTTGACTCTGATCACTATTTTTGGCATCTTCTAAGATACGAAACATATCATGATAAGCGGCAACTTTGATATTTTCATTGGCTAATTTTTTAAATAATTTTTCCTGCTTTTTATCTAATTTGTTACCTTCTATAATGCAAAACTCATATAGTGTAGATATAGCAATAGATAGTTCAACCTGCACTTGTTTATCAGATGAATATCCGACATAAGAGATAGATTTAAAAGCTGCCTCTTTATACTTTTGTATCTTTTTTTGTTGATAGAGCATAACACACTTTTGTTGATAAGCCTTCAGAAATGCCACCTTTTCCTTGGAACTCTCCCCTATCTTAGCACCATTTGCAAATAACTCATCTATAAATATTTGGCTACGATTCATCATGATAGATTCAAGAAGTGCATTTTTAGGGACTTTTAGCTTTGATAGTATCTTTGTTTTATGGTTTATATCACACTTTTCTAACAACATAGAGAGTATCTTGGCATTGTCCTTTCTTTTAGGAGATGACCAGATAGCTAAAAGAAGTGGAGTATACCCCTCTTGTGTGGTAGCATTGGGATTAGCTCCTTTTTCTAAAAGGTATTTAACTATATCTGCATTCTTTTGACGAACTGCAAACATCAACGGTGTAAGCTTACCACTTCCTATATCGATTTCTAAATTTGCTCCAGCTTCAACAAGAAGTTTTATAGTTGATAAATGTTGCTCCATGATAGAATATCCTAAAGCATTGATATCGTTTTTTATTACACTTTTATCAACATCTGCCCCATACTCCAATAGCATCTTGACTATCTCATCTTGTCCATGATAGGAGGCAGTGATGAGGGCAGTATATACATTATGATAGACTCTATCTATATCGATATCTGAGTTTTGTAAAATCTGCCTAACTTTTGAAACATCATAATCTATGATGGCATCATAAAGATTACTATATCGCTCAACCTCATAGACTGTAACCATCTCGCTACTTAGTTGTCGGCTTGGTCTAAGGCGATATTTTTTGAGTAGATTACTTAGTGCAAAAATATCTTTCTCTTCAAGGGTTTTGGCAAGTTTGGCTTCTATCTCTTTTGTTTTTTGTGTATCATTGATACCTCTTATCTCTATCGTCTGATTAGCTTGTGCTAGGCTTAAAAAAAGAAATAGAAGAAGAAAAAATAATCTTTTCATATTGTTAATCTATAAGAGGATATAGTATTTTTTCACTATCACTCTTCCCATTTTTAGTAAAAGTCAAAATTCCAGATGAAGTATCATAAGTGATTTTCACAGTTTTACTTGGATCATTTGGAACTTGTAACTCATACTCTCTACTACCAGTAAAGTTACTTCCATTTCTGTTTGTAATCCCACTATAACCAAAATAAAACAAAAAAAGGTGTCAGTTGCCACCTTTTTGAAAGTGAAGATTATAAAAATCTTTAATCACTTCAATCACCCTCATCTGCTCCTCTTTAGTTAAATCTGCTTGACAAGGAAGTGTTAAAATCTCTTCATAAATCTTCTCAGTTACTTCAAGTTTATAATCACTCTTATACATACTCAACATATGGTTTGGTTTATAGTGTATACCACACTCAATCTCATTTGATAACAGATGCTCTCTTAATGCATCTCTATTTTTTGCTTTAATAACAAAAATATGAGAGACGATATTTTCATAATCAAAATCCAATATCTCTATACCCTCAATCTCTTTTAAAAAGCTAACATAACATTTAGCAATATCAGATCTTTTTTTAGAGATTGTACCTATCTTTTTAAGTTGAGCACTTCCAATAGCTGCATAGATATTGCTCATATGAAATCTAAACCCTTGATGTTTTACATCAAAATCCCAACTTCTCTGTTTTGCATATCTCTTATCTGTATCTTTTTCAACTCCTAAAAGCCTTGCATCTTTGACTCTTTGGATAAAAGCTTTATCACTAGATAAGACAGCCCCTCCCTCACCTGAGGTTATATTTTTAATTCCATCAAAACTAAAACAGATGATATCCCCATCATATCCGATAGTCTTACCATCTCTTTTACATCCAAATGAGTGAGCTGCATCTTCTATAACTCTTAGATTATGTTTTTTTGCAAACTCATTAACCTCTGACATCTCTTTAGAGTTACTAGCATAGTGTACTGGCATAATTGCTTTTGTATTTTTAGTAACTCTTTTTTTAGCATCTTCCATATCTATAAAAAGTGTATCCTCTTTTACATCCACCGAAATTGGTGTTGCTCCTGAAGCTGAAATTGCTTGATAAGATGCAACATATGTTAAAGATGGAACAAGAACTTCATCTCCAACACCAATATCTAAACAAGATAGAGAGATATGTAGAGCTGATGTGCCTGTATTTACACAAACTACCTCTTTTTGAGTACCAATATAAGCTTTTATCTCATTTTCAAAATTTTGAACCTCTGCTCCCATTCCTAAAAACTCATGATCTAACACCTTTAAAGCGGCATCTTTCTCCTCTTGTCCAATTGAGGATTTAGATAATCTTATTTTATTCACTATTTTTTTCCTTTTAACTGTCAACTCTATCCCAATTGTATGGGATATCATTATCGTGTGGGTGTATTTTTATCATCTCATCTTCTCCACCTTGATCGTGAGGAATATCTGGGGCATTTGCTAAAAGTGCTGTCTTAGTTATACCTTTGTGTCCATTTGCAACACCTACTGGAATTTGCACTAAACAGTAGTTATCATCTCCTATAAAAAGCTCCATCAAGTTTCCATATGTTGGAGAGTCTTTTCTACTATCAAATAAGACAAGTTTTACCATACCATCTACTACACAATAATTTAAAGAGACTCTTTTATGTATATGCCATCCCTTGATAGAGTCTTTATAAATTTTTGAAAAGTATATCTCTCCAAACTTTGTAAAGTGTGCATCTGATGAGCGAAGCATATGGTAAATTGTACCTCTCTCATCTGGAATTTTTCTAAGTTTTACTATATTTACACCCTCTATTTGACTCATTTTATTCTCCTTAAATCATTATCTACAATACCCTCATCTAAAAGATGCTGAATCTGTTTTAATCTTGTATAGTATCTATGTTCAAACTGCTCATTTAAATCTACTTTATCATACTCATTTTTCAGATCCTCTATACCCATATCTAAGGTATTTTCTATCTTAAAACCTAACTCATCATTTAGTTTTTTAAATGA
>JAMOMC010000158.1 GCA_027068765.1 Campylobacterales bacterium | reverse complement strand
GGCATCATAACCGTTCCTATATAGCCCTCAGATCCTGTTACTAAAATCTTTTTCATCTACTCTCCTAATTATAATTTAAGAGATAATATCTTAATTAATGATAAAATATGCTTATTAGCTTGAAATTTTATTTTTAACCTCTAGTAAAACATCCTCATCCTCTCTTGGGTCAAACCAGACAAAGCTCTTTCCACTTTGAACATCACCACTTAAAAGATCTCCCCCTTGCCTATACTTTAAATCAAGTTCAGCAATTAAAAAACCATCTAATGTTTTAGAAAACTCTATAAGTCTTTTTGTAGGCTTTTGTTTAGAAAAAAGATAGCAGTACCCTTTAAGACCTGTACGGCTAACTCGTCCCCTAAGTTGATGCAAAGTTGCCAAACCTAATCTCTCAGGTGCAACAATAACAATAGTTGAGAGATTTGGGAGTGAGATGCCTACTTCTATGAGTGTAGTTGCTATTAAGATATTTCCACCATTTTTAAACTCTGTTATAACACTCTCTTTATCTTTATCTTTTCCAAAAGTGACATAAACTTTCTCAAAATTCTTCTCCCACCAACCCCTAGCCTCTTCAATTGATTGATAATCAATCACATCACTCTCTTCGACAAGTGGATAGACAACTATGATTTGTCTTTTGAGTTTTATCTCATTTTTTATATGCTCCACTAAATCACTAAACTCACTCACACCGATAACTCTTGTATCTATATCTTTTGGAAATGGTAACTCTACTATACGACTAATATCTATAATAGTAGATTGTATCATGCTAAGAGTTCTAGGAATGGGTGTGGCTGAAAATTGTAAAAAATGTGGCTGTTTTTCATCTTTGCTTACAAGCTTGGAGATTAAAGCTCTCTGTTTTGTACCAAAACGATGCTGTTCATCTATCATAACTAAATCTGCATCTATCAAATCTCTATATAAAAGTGCATGAGTTCCTATCAAAAAATCGTACTCACTTAAAGACTCTTTTTTGGAGCTTTTATTTGTGATAAGAGCTATTTTAAAAAAATCTGGAAGATATTTTAGGGCTTCCTCATAAATTTGAGTTGCTAAGATAGTTGTGGGAGCCATAAGGATTGTTTTTTTTGGATAAGCTAACATTGTTGCTGCTAAAATAACCATAGTCTTTCCACTTCCAACATCTCCCATAACAACTCTTTTTGAAGCCGTGCCTGAGTTAAAATCACCTTTTATCTCAGATATTACCTTTTTTTGATCTTTAGTTAACTCAAAAGGCAAAGAGTCTAAAAAAGGTTTTAAGTCCCCTTTTAATTTATGTTTTGAAGGAGCGGTAGTTTTTTTAGATGAGAGTTTTTTTAGATGATTGTAGATCTCAAGATATTTAAAATCTCTAATTATCTCATCACTAAAACCATCATTTTTCAAAAAATTCTCCACAAAACTCTGGGTTGGAAAATGCACATCTAGCAGAGTTTTAACTTTTAACTCATCCAAACCACTCTCCAAAAGAGCATCTTTTGTAATACTCTCTTTTATAATTCTAAGCATAGTTTTATTTTGAAGTTTGCTTTTGTATTTTGGGATAATTGTGTTTATGTTTTCTATAATTAGAGGTTGAGTTATCTGAAGTTTTTCATAATTTATATCAAGCTTACCAAAGATATAAAATCTACTTTTTGGTTTGAAACTCTCCAAATGATACTTTCTTGGATGAAAAATTATACCACTTATCTCTTTGTCGAAATTGTGTGCAAAAAGAGTTAATTTCATAAATCTTGGATTAAAATCTGTAGATATTATCGTGGCATCTATGACATTTTGTAAGCCAATTTTTGTGGATTTTGAGATGTAAAGATTTTCATATTTTAAGGGAGCAAAAAGGGCTAAATCCAAAAGATTAGATACTCCTATCTTTTTTAACCGCTCTTCATCCTCTTTTTTATTCACTTTTTCGTTACGATACTAAAACTTAAACTATTTATCTCTTTATGAGATGCTATAAAATCATTTAACTCTTTTAGGGTTAACTTCTCTATCATCTTTAACTCTTTTTGTGAATCTCCTAACTCTAAACCTTTATAATACTCTTGAAATGTCCTATGCAATCTACTACTCAATGTCTCATTTCTAAGTGGCTCACTCCCTATGATAAACTTTTTAGCTTGTTCTAACTCATCTTTTGTAACTCCTTTTGCTACAAACTCTTTTACCACCTCTTTGACAAGTTTTATAGCATCTTCTTGATTTTCTAGTTTTGTTTGCAGATACCCACTAAATTGACTATAAGATTTATTGACTGAAATTCGACCATAAGCGGAGTAAGCAAGACCTCTTTTAACCCTAATCTCCTCCATCAAACGACTACCAAAACCACCACTTCCAAGTATAAATCCAGCAACTTTAGATTTGTACATATCTTTGTCATAAACTTTTAGATAAAAAGGAGAGCCAAAATAGATATAAGCTTGTTTAGTATCTTTTACAATCTCAACTAACTCCTCTTTTTTTGAAGAATCAAACTCAAAAAGCTTTTCACTCGTCCCTACTTCCATCTTAGACAAAAGCTTTTTTACACTTTTTTTAGCCTCTTCTAACTCAATATCACCACCAATTACAACAGCAACCCTGCTAAGAGTTATATGTTCTTTATAAAAATTCTCAACATCTTTTAGAGTTAAAGTGTTTAAACTCTTGGAAGTTCCGATTGATGGGTTTTCAAGAGGTGTGTCTTTGTATCTTAATTTTTTAAGACCTAGCTTTGCTATATAATCAAAATCACTCTTTTTTTTCTCAATTGTTGCAAGTTTTAAAAGTTTAATCTTTTCAAAACTCTTTTTTGAAAAATTTGGGTCATTTAAAAGGGTATAAAAACTATCAACCCCCTCATCAAACTTCTCTTTTAAAGATGATAGCTCTATTGAGAAAGTCTCTAAGCCGTTATTTGCACTTAGATGAATTGCACTCTCTTCTAACTTTTTTGCAAACATAACTGAACCTAATTTTTTTGTACCTTCATTTAACATACTTGATGTAAAAGATGCAATTCCTGAGAGATTTCCATCTTTAATACTTCCAGAATTTTGAAAAATAATCTCTAAAGATGCGATAGGCAAAGTGCTATCTTTTTCAAAAATCACAGGTACTTTAACACCTTTTATCTCTACTGTTTCTATGGTTGCACTCAATAATACTCCTTGTAATATCATAATTGTAAATATAATTTTTTTCATACTTCTTCTTTTTTAAAAATTTCTAATATGTTGTAAGCTGTATCTCTTTTTGCAGGAAT
>JAMOMC010000157.1 GCA_027068765.1 Campylobacterales bacterium | reverse complement strand
ATTTCATCAAAACTAAGAATATATGCATCTTCATCTTTTGCATGTCGATAAAATGCACAAAAATCACAATCAACCCAACATATATTTGTATAATTTATATTTCTATCAACTACAAAAGATGTAATCTTATCTGGATGCAACTGTTGTTTTTTTTCCAATGCCATCTTACCAAGCTCTGATAGAGTACTGTTTTTTATAAGATTTAATGCTTCTTCATTTGTTAATCTTTTCACTATTTTCCCTATCTAAAAGTCTGCATTTATAGTGCGAGTTTTTCCACCTTTTATAAAGACAGAATCAAACACTTGCTGATTATTGTAGTCTTTAACAACTATATCATACTTGCCAACAGCTAAATCAAACTCTGCTCTTCCTTTAGATCTAGATGTAAACTCATAACTAATAAGAGATTTACTCCCATTTTTATAAACTTCGATTTTTGCATAAAGTGGTTTTGAATTTTTCTTTACAAACACAACAACTCTACCATCATCAAATGAGATAGTTTTATTTATTTTTCCACCCTCTTTTAAAGTAATTCGCCCTAAAGATTTCTGTCTTTTTGATGAAGATGTTCTATAAGTTGCTTTTATAACATAGACTCCAGCAGGAAGTTTGATATCATTTATACTTCTACCTTTCCCCGTATAAAATGTCTTAACTCTCTGATTTGTACCCGCTTTAAAAACTTCAACCCAAGCTGAAACTGATTTTTTATTGCTATATGCTTTTACTTTCAGTGTTGCTCTTTGCTTATCAGCATATCCGCCCCCTAAAACCCTATCAGACATCCTAACAGGTTGCTCATCTTTTTGTACTTCATAATCTTTTGGTTCAATATGACGCTTTACTACTCTTGGCTCTTCTTTGGGAGCAATAGTTTTTGTAATAATTATCCTATCTCGAACTTTACTTTTTTCAATAATTGGTTTTGCTGGAATAATAGGAGCTTTTTTTACTACTATAATCTCAGGTATCTCTTCTATTATAACTGGTGTTTGAACCATAGGTATATTTGAAACTTTAGATTTAAATTCTGGTATAGGTTCAATTGCTTCTATTTTTTTTATTCTCATTGTCTGGGATTGATTTGTAAAACTCGGTCTTTTATCATCTTGTGTAACTATCTCAGTTTTAAATCTCTTCATTTGACTATTTGCAACTGGAGGAGTTTCATTTTCAAATGATTCAATTTTTACTTTTTTCTCATCTATCCCTCTACTTGACTCCATTGAAGTTTCACTCTTAAAAAGGGGTGTTACCTGAATATCTTTAATTGTTCTAGTTGAAATTTTTGGAGTTTCAACTCTACTACTTTGCGCTATCTCATCTATCTTGCTTGTGTAAAACTCTTTTTTAGTAGATTTATATTCTCTTAAAATATCTTTTTTTATGTTATCAACAGAGCTTATTTTTTGACTAATATCTATATTTTTCTCTACTTGAGTTGCACTCTCTTTTAAATTAGTTAATTTTGGAAACTCTTTTTGAATGACTGGGTTACTACTTGGTGCATTTTGTAACTCTTTTTTTGCTTTATCCTCTGCTATTATCGCATTTATCTTTGCAAAAATTTCTTCAAAAAAACCTGGCTTTTTATTGTAGGTACTATCTATTGTTTCACTCTTAAAAACTAGGATTTCTTCTTCAATTTCAATCTCTTTTGGTTTTTTATCTTTTATTGTTGGACGATTATGAAGTGTTTTCATCTCTTTAAACTGCTCAGGTACTTGCTCTTTAAGTGCATTTATTATTGGAGTAGGTAGAGTATTCATATGGCTCATTTTAAATAAAAAAACACCTGAATTTACCTGAACTTGTATAATATCCCCATCATCTACACTCTCATTAAAAACCAGATAGAGATCATCAACTTGATTTGTTTGATGATAAAATATTTTGTTGTTATTTTTTATCGTAACATCATAATCTCCACCTCTTACAGAGCTAGTAACATCTTTGACAATACTAAATGAAGAACCCTGAAAAGGTACAAATTGTGAAGCTTCTCCTTTAGTTAAAATTCCTGAAATCTCTTTTGCTGATGTATATGAAGTAAAAATTGTTAAAAAAAACGTAATATATATTAAAAATGAAACACTCTTTCTCAAATCAAAACCTTATGATAATTTATCATACATTATACATAGTTAAGATTATGTTTTATCAATAATTGTGAAGTAAAAAGATATTAAAGATACATGACATTTAATTTTTTAAATATTATGGTTAAATTCAGGTAAAATTTCTTTTAATTTTTCTGCTTTTTTTGATGTGACTAAAAGCTCTTCAATATCAAAATTTAATTTTTCTATATCATATTTAGTTTTAGGAGCTATAAAAACAGAATCATATTTAGTCACCCTATCGCCATCATCAATAAGTAGCTCTTCATAAAGCTTCTCTCCTTTCCTAAGTCCCGTAAATCTTAACCCCAAATCACTTTTACCATAAATCTTTAACATCTTTTCAGCCAAATCTACTATCTTTACACTCTCACCCATATCAAGAATAAAAATCTCTCTATTTTTAGCAATAGCGGCAGCTTGCAAAACCAGCTGACAAGCTTCAGGAATCAACATAAAATATCTAGTAATCTCAGGATGCGTTATCGTTAAAGGTAAATCTTGTTCAATTAATTTTTTAAATTTTGGAATAACAGAGCCACTGCTTCCTAAAACATTTCCAAATCTAACACCAGTTATAAGTGTATTTTTTGAATCTACATTTTGTGCATAAAGTTCACTAACTCTTTTTGTAGCTCCCATTATATTTGTAGGTCTTACAGCTTTATCCGTGGAGATTAGAACAAACTTACAAACACCATATTTTATAGATAAATCGATACAATTTTTAGTGCCTATGATATTATTTAACACCGCTCCTTCAACATTCTCCTCACAAAGTGGTACATGTTTGTAAGCAGCTGCATGAATTACTATCTCGGGTTTATATCTTTGAAATACTTTTTCAAACATTTTTTTATCTACAACTGAGAGCATAAGTGTCACAACATTTGCAAACTCAAGCTCTTGTGAAATAGTATATAGATTGTATTCGCTATGATCTAGTACCAAAAGTTGTTTTGCCCCATGTTTTGCACACTGCCTGACTATCTCACTTCCTATACTACCCCCTGCACCAGTTATCAGTATAACCTTATCTTTAATCAAAGAGGAAATCGCCTTTTGATCCAAATCTTTAGGATGCCTAGCTAATAAATCTTCGATAGAGATATCTCTTAGAGTCTCGTTTTTACTACCTAAGAGTTTTGATAGTTTTATATTTGTAATCCCTAAAGAGTTTAATTTTTCAAAAAGTTCATCAAGCTCATCTGTTTTATAAGAAGTCGTTAAAACAGCTGAGTTAATAGCAAATTTTTCAACTAAATGTTCAAGCTTATCTGAGTTATAAACTTTTAGATTTGAAAGATATGTATCTATCAAACTTCTATTTTCATCAATAATCGCTACTGGAAAAAAGTTTATCTCTCCATTGTTTGCACTATTTATAACTGAAATTGCTTTTTGATTTGCACCTATTATAATTGTGGGATTCAGACTATCTGATTTTGACAAATCTTGATAGATTCTTTTTGAAAAACGAACACTAACAATAAGTAAAAATGATAGTAAAAAATCGATAAAAATGGCGGACCTTGGAAAAGCTCCATCATAAAGAGTCAAAAGATAGAGTACAAAGATGATATATGAGATAATTAAAGCTATGAGAATTTTTCTCACATCTCTTAGGACGAAGTATCGCCAAGTTATGAAGTAGATTTTTGATAGGTAGAGTATGGTTATTTTGATTAAAACTAAAATCCAAACTAACTCTAAAAAACTTTGAACAAACAGTTGTGGAATATGAAAATTAAATCTTAATAAATATGAAAAATATAAAGAGCCATAAAAGATTAAAATATCAGCAACTATAAAAAATAGAGCTCTTGTAATAATTGTTGGTTTAAACGGAAAACTCATTGCAAATTCTTACTAATTAAACTACAAACTCTTTGTACATCATTTTTTGATAAAGCCGTACCACTTGGTAGGCAAATACCTGATGAAAAAAGCTTTTCACTCTTATTGTCTACAAAGAATAGAGAATCTTTAAAAGCTGGTTGCAAATGCATAGGCTTCCAAAGAGGACGAGACTCAATATTGTGTTTTTCTAATATCTGAATAATTTTATACGGATCTGTTTTAGAAAAAGTAAGAGTTGTTAACCAACGATTTCCAAAACTTTTTTCAATTTCTGGCATAAAACTAATCTCATCTATCTGTTTTAAGTTTTCCTTATACCAAGAAAAAATCTCTCTTTTTTTATTAACTCTATCTCTTAGTACTTCCATCTGTGCAACACCAATCGCTGCTAAGACATTACTCATCCTATAATTGTATCCTATCTCTTTATGTTGATAAAAGAGTTCATTTTCTCTAGCTTGAGTGGCTAAAAATTCAGCTTTTTTAATCCACTTTTCATTTTCACTCACTAATATACCACCACCACTAGTAGTTAATATCTTATTTCCATTAAACGAGAAGACTCCAAAATCTCCAAAAGTACCACTTTGCTTACCATTATAGTTTGCGCCCAATGACTCAGCTGCATCTTCTATGAGATAGATATCATTATCTTGACAGATTGAAACTATCTCATCAATTTGTGCCATTTGACCGTAAAGATGTGTCAATATCAAAACCTTAGGTTTTTTTGGAAGCTCTTTAATTGCTTTTTTTAAAAGAAAAGGCGAAAGGTTCCAACTCTCATCACTATCTATAAATACAGGCTTTGCATCTTGATAAAAAATTGGTGCAACAGAACCTATAAAAGTAAATGATGAAGCAAGTACAAAATCATCTTTACCAACCCCCAAAATACGAAGAGCAAGATGTAACGCAGCTGTAGCACTACTTGTAGCTAAAACATAAGGAGCAGTAGTATACTCTTTAATGTAGTCTTCAAATTTATTTACATAAGCACCTAAAGGAGCTATATAGTTACTTTTAAAAACTTCATCTATATAAGTTTGTTCATTTCCACTCATATGAGGAGGAGAGAGGAAAATTCTACTATTCATTTTGTACCCTAATTGAGTTAGCTGGATTACCAACAACTACCATATCATCCCTAATATTTTTTATAACAACAGAGCCAGCACCTACTATTACATTATCACCAATTATAATGTTTTGAATAACACTACTTCCGATACCAATATGTGTAAAATTACCAATTTTAACTCCTCCAGCCAATGAAACATTGGGAGAGATATGAGAATATGCACCAACTTTTGTTTCATGCTCAACCACTGCACCACTATTTATAATAACTCCTTCTTCAATACAAGCACCTGCATTAATAATAACTCCAGGCATAATTACACTTCCTATCTCTATTTCTACTGATGGTGCAATAATAGCACTTGGATCTATAAGCGTTATAACTTTAAATCCAGCTTTTTCTACTTTTTCAAATATTTTTAATCGAGTTTTATTATCACCAATAGCCAACACTACATTTAAAACATCTTTAAGCTCATAACAGAAAATATCAAAATTAATATATTTATTGTTACCATCATCAATAAAAATGATATCTTTATATCCATTTCTTTTTGCAATATCAGCAATCACTTTTCCATGCCCACTAGCACCATAAATAGCAATTCTACTCATTACCTTTAAATTTCTCCATCGTTACATAATTATTTGATGAAATATCTGATCTTTGTATCAATTTTAAAAAAGTCATCCAAAAAATCTTCAAATCTAACATAAAACTACGATGCTCAACATAATAAAGGTCTAATTCAAATTTTTTCTGCCAAGAGATAGCATTTCTACCATTTACCTGTGCCCACCCTGTTATGCCTGGCTTTACCTCATGTCGTCTTTTCTGTGTTTCATTATATAAATCTATATATTCCACCAAAAGAGGACGAGGTCCTACAAAACTCATCTCACCTTTTAATACATTAAAAAGTTGAGGTAATTCATCTAAACTTGTTGTTCTAATAAATTTACCAATACCTTTTAAACGCATACTATCTTCTAGTAAATTTCCCATATTATCTCTATCATCACTCATTGTACGAAACTTATAAAGCTGGAATAATTTCTCATCTTTACCAGGTCGTATCTGCTTAAAAAAAATGGGCCTTCCCATTGTAAAATAAATTAAAATCCCAATACAAATCATTAATGGAAAAAAACAGATAATAAAGATCAAAGCCAAAACTATATCAATAATGTTTTTCAACATACCTATTTTTTTACCTTATATACTTTTGCTAATGGATGACTTATAACTAACTCAAATAACTCTTTATCATAATTTTCCAATACAAACAATTGAATAAAAAGTGAATTATATGTCAATTCATCTAAAACTAAGAAACTATTATAACTTTGCATATAAATTAGTGAAAGATTTGCACTTGGATTGATAGTTTGTATTTTTTTATTAAGTTTGCCACTCTCATCATAACCAACTATAACGAAATTTTTAAGTTGTGTTTTTTGCTTACCTAAATGTAGAGTACTAGTTTTTTTATCCAAAACTACCCCATTTCCTAAATTTAAACTATCTCCATCATCTTTAAATCTATCTGCTTTATAGAAAAATGGTTGACTTAGTTTTTGTCCAGTTACTAAATCAAGATTACTAAATATTCCAACAGTCGGAAAGATATTTAACATTTTATTTGGAAGATAGATAAAAATATCTCTTGTAGCTTGTGGCAGTTTAAACTCATCGCTCTCTAATTGTTCTAAATAATCATTTGGGTTTATCTGATCTTTTTGTCCATTTTTAAATAGTGTATTTGCCACAATAGAGTAATTTGAATCAACGTAAGTTTCTACTGCAACTCTTGCTAGGTTCGCTGCTTGAGTTTGTGAAGTTGTGTTTAGAATTTTTGATATTATAAAATTATCTTGATTATGTTTTCCTCCATCAATAAGAGTATTTGTATTTGAATAGTACCAAATAGGATAACCATAATCCCACCAAGTAAGTGTATAATCTTTCTCATCAGATATATTATTTAACTGATTTAAAATCTCTACTTCCTGTTTCATAAATACTGTTGGAACTTTATAACCAATTATATGTACAATATTTGGATATAACATAGCTCCTGTAAAAAATGCAATAAACCCATATCTTGCAATATTATTTTTAAGATAGCCACCCAAAATATAAAATAGAAAAATGGCACTCATAGCAGCAATAGGCACAGCATAAACTGTAAATCGAAGTCCTCCAAAAAGTGAAAATACCCCAATACCGATAAGAGGCAGTGCCAAAATAAAAGGACGATGTTTTACTACTAATAAGATATAACCAATCAATGCTACAATCAACCCCACAGTTGAGCCACTAATTCTATTTGCCATAACCTCAAATGGAATCTTTCCAGCTTCTCTAACAGTTTGTGCTACTTGAAAAAATTTTAACCCTTCACTTTCAAGACCTCTAACAGCATAAACAGTAATATTTGCCAAGATAATTGAAAAAACATTTCCAGAAAACATAAAGGTAAGAACTGCCAAAGCAGAAATAGTTGCTAAATATTTTAAATTAAAATCTCTTTGCTTAAATAATAAATAGAACACAATAATCAAAGCTAATTTTATAATCCAATCAATTCCCATCAAAGCTATGGAAATCATAATTATAGATTGATATGTAAAAGAATCATTTCTATGAAAAACAACCATATAAACCATATATATAATACCCATACCATACACAATAGAAAGTCCTGCATCATATAAAAATGGATAGATTAAAATAGTCAATGCTGCAAATAATGCACTATTTAAATCCTCTTTCTCAATAGTTCGCATAAGAAAATAGAGTATAAACATTGGAGCCATAGCAGAAAACATATCAGTATCATAATATCCTGCCATAGTACGGTTATAATAACTCCACGCAATTGAACCTAAAAGGGCAGCAAAAAATCCCCAACTTGGAAGCTTATACAATCTTGCTATAAGTATAATAGGAATAACAACTAAACTTGAAATCACAACTGGCATATAAAGTATAATTGTGTCAAATGAAAATGGTAAAATTTTTGCTGCCCAGTAAGTGAAAAAAACTGTACCATAAGAATACATATCCATAATTCTAGGATTATTTTCAAAACCACCTTTTAACTCATTTAATGCACTTGCTGCCCATAAATAGCCATCATTTGTATTTATCATGAGTTCACCATTATAAACAAAATTAGGAACATCATTAAACTGAAAAATCCATATCAACCTTATCGAAAAACTAAATATATAAGCGATTATAATAAAAATAACTACATTAATGAAATTCATCTTCTCTTGTTCAATTTTCAACATTTACTTCCTTTTTAACTTTTCTTAAAACACTTTCTAATTTATCAGTTAACACTAAAAATGTATAGTGTTTAAGCAAATAATTATAACCATTTTTACCAATTTTTTCTCTCTCATTTTTACTCATACAGCTGTACTTTTTTATGCTCTTTGCAACACTATAAGCATCTTCATTTCCAATAATAGTCCCAGCATCAGCTTTTTGTATAACACTATCTTTAATAGTTGATACAAATAGTATTGGCTTTTTAGCAGCCATATAATCAAAAACCTTATTCATACTCATACCATATCTATATAGCGGTAAATCTTTTAAGCCAACATATAACAGATCTGCACAAGATAGATAATCAAAAACTTCTCTTTTAGGTACTGATGGGATAAAATCAATATTTTTTAATTGTAATGTATCTACTTTTTTCTGCAATCTCTTTTTTAATGGACCATCACCAACAATAGTAAAAAAGATAGACTCTTCACTTTTTAAAATCTCAGCTACATCTACTAACAAATTAAGATTATTTGCAACCCCCAATGTACCCGTATATAAAACATTAAATTTATCACTTTTTAACAATATATCCAAATTATCATATGAACAATTATCAAGATTTGTGCCATTTGAAATCCATACTATTTTCTTCGTATCAATTCCCAACTTTTCAATATATTGATTTGCTTTAGGTAATAAAGTAATTATTGTATCAGATTTTTTATATAAATACTTCTCTAAAAGAGCTAAAGCCAATATAAAAGGGTGGTATTTTGACATCCCCATATCGATCAAAGTTTGTGGCCACAAATCTCTCACTTCCATAATAAATGGAGTTTTATACCTTTTTGATAATCTAAAAGCTGCATATACCGCAAACAGATGCACCGATGAACCAATAATGATATCAGGTTTAGAGAGTTTTAGTTTTGGCAGTAAAAAAATAGCTTTTTTTGTATAAGAGAGCATATTTACTACTCTTTTTATACCATTGTTAAAATAAGATGATGTTTTAAACCAAATAAATTTTATACCATCAATATCTTCAATGAGATAATCTTTTTTTTCATAATCTTTCATCTCTTTTAATTTAGAATAATGAAAACTAGAAGCTATGATAGTAACTTGATGCCCTCTTTTTATAAGCTCTTTAGCAAAGTCATAATGCCTAGTACCTCCACTCATATCTGGAGTTAAAGCATAATGATTTAAAATCCAAATATTCATTTTATAGCACCAATAACTTTTGATAATTCAAATCTCATATCTAAAGTTGACAATATTCTTACCTAATTCATTTCATAAAGCTTTGGTATATCATTAACTACTTTAATTACTTTCTTAAAGTCCATTCCTAAAGTATCCAAATACCATCGGATATTTTGATATCTTGGTCTATTTTCATCATTGACCAATTCCAGTGCCTTTTCTCTTGTTATATCACCTTCACGAATCTGATTACTTCTAAATGTATCATGTTCGGTAAAACCAGCAACAGTATAATATACATAGTTATAAAATCCTGCTGTACCATCACCAATTCTCCAAGTCGTATTTGTATCAACTGCTCTCTCCCAATCATATCTATCAAGCGTATCTTCAATTATTTTTTCATCCCAACGCCAATAATCAAAAATATGATAATAATCATTCTTTTGGGTGAAACTACGATAATACTCTCCAGAAAGCGTATCCCAAAGAGAACTATTGAAATAACCCAGGCTCTCCATCATTGCTTTAAATCTTTTCGAATGATATCGTAACTGTTTCATGGCTCCATGACTATAAACTCTTTTCTCTTCGAAATCAGGAGGAATTCCTAAAAAGCCTGTTTTAAAGTGAGTTACTTCAAGAGGATTTACACCCCAAAGATTTAAATTAATTCCAGTCTGTTTTTTAATGGTTTCCACATATCTAAAAAAATGTTTATCTCCAGCTGTAAGCATAGCCATCATGCCTAGATGGGGAGATTTTAACCATGCTTCTAAATTCATTTTAATATTTTTTCTTTTTCGAGAAATATCCGCAGCTATTATAATATTTTCTACACCAAGATCTCCACACATCTGACTAATATTACGGCGACCAAGATCTGTAACCATACCCCAGTCATATGTATATGTAATAGGTTTCATTTCAAGTTCTTTGATAATCAAGTGTAAACCATAACAACTATCTCGACCACCAGAAAATGGCACTATACAATCCTCACCATGGTCTCGGCGGTAAGATTCAACCAATTTAAAAAGTTCCTCTTTTGGTTTTGGTTTATTTCTTGTCTTATAGTTATGACAATAGTTACATACACCCTCTGTATCAAATTTTATATAAGGCATAGTCTCTGGTAAAATACAATGTGTACAACGCTTTAAATTTAAAGATTCATATTCTAGCATATCCTCTTCAATTTTATTAAACTTAAATTCTGGAATTAAATCTTCTTTCCTATTGGAATCATCAGTAATAATTACATCTTTATCTGAACTAGGTATATCTATAAAATACACTTCTTCTTTTATTTGTATTATATTGTCACACTCTATTTGAGTTAGAGCATAATTTTCAGATGCAAAATATAAATCCTTTTGTTTTTCTCCAACATAAAGACTACCGTTATTAGAAAAAAGTAAAAGCTTTCCCATTTTAGGAATAGTAAGTGCACAGGCTATTACACCTCTACATAGAGAAAGTATTTTTTTTGGTAATTCGGAAAGTTCACCACCTTCAGCTAAATGTTCTTCAGCAATTGCAACAATAAGTTCAGAATCGATTTTAAGTTCTCTTTTGACTTTCAGTTTTTTCCACACTTCTTCTTCATTTACAATAATCCCATTGTGTATGGCACAAATATTATCACGGACTATAGGCTGATTATCTCTTAAGCCATTTGTAATAAGTCTACTATGTCCTAAAACTACTTGGGATTTATAGGGTTTTACTTTTTTGATAAGGCTTTCAATCTTATAATCAGCACGATAAACTTTATAGGTAGAATCTTCGTAATAGATCAAACCACTAGAATCCATTCCTCTTTGTTCAGAATGGTTTACTAGCTTCTTTAGATTATCTTGGTTTACTTTTGATGAAGAAACCTGTCCAAATATACCACACATTTAATACCTTTTTTAATTATTTTACTTTAATTAACGCATCATAAAGTTTTATTAGTTTCTCTTCTTGAGCATTCCAACTAAGATCATACAACTCATTAACATTAATCTTTGGCAACTCTTTTGCATCTTCAAACTCTTTTATAGCTTCATAAATACTTTGGGCATCTAATTTACAACACTTTCCAAGATTATACTTTTTAACTACTTCTAAAATATCTGGAAAATCGGATGCCAAAACAGGAATCTCTGCAAAACAATACTCAAACAGCTTATTTGGCAAACAATAGTAATCACTTAAAGATACATTTTGAATCAAACACAACCCAACATCTGCACTTTTTGCAACTGATACAACCTTCTCATGTGGCACTGCATCATGTACATAAATATTTGGATACTCTTTAGCTAGTTTTTTTAACTCATCACTTAAAATACCATAACCTAAAAAAACTAAACTAGACTTTAAATCTGATTTTTTAAAAGCTTCTACTATTAAATCTATACCTCTTCCATGCACCAAACCGCCAACATATAAAAATATCTTTGACTCTTTTGAAATTGAAAAATGTTCTCTTAAATATGATTTATCACCTATAGATATATTACTATCAAATAGAGGTGAATTTAAGATGACTTCAGAATATTTTTCTCCAACATTTTCCTTATACCATCTATCAATAGAAGGGCTTACAACTATCAAGGCATCTATATATCTCCATAAAACCTTTTCAGCTAATAGAGTCATTTTACCTAAAGTTTTTGTTAAAGCATTTTTATCTGACTCTAATTCATGTGCATCATATATCAACTTTGAGTTAGTAAAAAGTTTAACAATCCCACCCAATGGCAATACAAGTGTATCATGACAGTGTATAACTTCTGGCTTTAATTTAATAGCTTTAAAAAACATCTTAGAAGTAAGTTCAAACAATGAGCATATATGTCTTATTGTTGTTGGTAAAAATCTCCACTTCCTTGTTCTAAGAGAAATTGAGTAAATATCTATATTGTCTACATTAGTGGTGTAATTTGTCTTTTCACTTTGTATTACACCTATACCATTTACATTGTAAGTATTATTAGATTTAGCAATAGAGTGCATCTCTTTTAAAATTCTTGAATCAGAGTTTATATCTGTGTGTGTTAAGTGTAAAATATTCATA
>JAMOMC010000156.1 GCA_027068765.1 Campylobacterales bacterium | reverse complement strand
AGTTTAAAACTTTCTCATCAAATATAACCTCACCAGTAGTTTTATCTCTAAAAAATGCGATAGGAACTCCCCAGTCTCTCTGTCTTGAGATGCACCAATCTGGTCTATTTTCTATCATAGATGCTAAACGGTTTCTTCCAGTCTTTGGATAAAAGTTTAGATTTTGTAGCTGTTTTAAAGTATCCTCTTTTAATCCCTCACCCATAGTGATAAACCACTGTCTAGTTGCACGATAGATGAGAGGTTTGTGAGTTCTCCAGCAAAATGGATAAGAGTGTCTAAACTTTGAAACTTTTAAAAGAGACTCCCCTAAGAGTTTTAAAATCGGCTCATTTGATTTAAAAACATGCATCCCAACAAAACTTTTAGCATCAGGTAGTAGCTCTTGTAAAACAACATTTTCATCAAACAATCCACCATCATCAACAGGCATGATAACCTCAAGATTGTACTTTAACCCTATCTTATAATCATCCTCACCGTGTCCTGGAGCTGTATGAACTAAGCCAGTTCCGCCCTCCATCAAGACATGCTCACCTAAAAGGATTTGTGATTTTCTACCATTTAGAGGATTTTTTGCAAAGAGATTTTCTATCAAAGAACCTTTGAAAGTTTTAATAATCTCTCCACTTAAAACTCCTTCTTCTACCATACTCTCATAACGAGCATTAGCCACAACAAAACCATCAGAGCTTAAAACATAATCTTCATCAGGATTTAAAGATATACCAACATTTGAAGGAAGTGTCCAAGGTGTAGTAGTCCAGATAACAAGAGATGTATCTTTACAATCTAGCTTTTTACAAGCCTCATCTTCAAGCTCAAATGCAACATAGATAGAGTAATCCTCTTTCTCCTCATACTCAACCTCCGCCTCTGCCAAAGCAGTTTTAGCCGCCCACGACCAATAAATAGGCTTACTTCTCTCTACCAAAAGCCCTTTGTGAGCAATGTTACAGAGTGTTCTAAATATATCTGCTTCAAACTCATAATTCATAGTTAGATAAGGATTTTCCCAATCAGCCACTATGCCCAATGCTTTGAATTCATCTTTTTGAATATCTACAAATTTTTGAGCATGTTCTCGACAGAGTCTTCTTATGGTAGTTTTTGGAAGAGTCTCTTTTTTTTCACTTCCAAGCTTTTTTTCAACTTGTTGCTCAATTGGAAGACCGTGACAATCCCAACCAGGCACAAACCGCACATCCTCACCAAGAAAATAGCGACTCTTAACAACAACATCTTTTAATATCTTGTTTAGTGCATGCCCTATATGGATATTTCCATTTGCATATGGTGGACCATCTGCTA
>JAMOMC010000155.1 GCA_027068765.1 Campylobacterales bacterium | reverse complement strand
ACTCCCCCAAGAAAGAGCTTCTTTAAAAGCTACTTTTTCATGGAGTTTTAAAAGAGTGGGTTTATTGAGTTCAAACTCATCTTTTTTAATCATTTCCAAAAGTAAATTCACACTATCATTTTGGTTTAGTATCTGTTGTTCATCAGTTACTTTATGCCCACCAACCGTTATGAGCGTTTGTACTTCAGGATAAGTCATAGCATTTCCCCCTATATTGTAGATAAAATCTATACAATCTTTATGTGACAAAAAGGCATATAACGACTATGTACAAAAATATAAAGCCTATTTGCAATCGTTTTTATATCTATACATGATAATATCTTTTTTGCTCAAAATATTTGTCGGTTGGGGCTTTATATTTTTGTTGCTACTACTTGTAGTACTTTTTATAAAGTATCATTTTCCAATAAATCTAGAAATCTTTTTGAATATTCACAGCAAAACTCATTTTTACCAATATCTTTCACTACTCCACAAGAGTCACAATATAATGTTTTATTTCCACATTTAAGACATTTCGACAAGTTAAATATCCATAAAATTCCACCCACCTCTAGTGAATATCCACCTTTCCACAAAAGCAAACCAGGAACCATTGTTCCATTTATAAAGTCATTATTGCAGTTGTTGCAAATATCATTAACTTTTCCATAACTTTGATAATTAAAACTATTGAATGCATTTTCCAAGTCAATATGTTCTAATTTAATTTTATCATTATATTCAGACACCCTTTTATTTGCACTTTTTGAAAAACCATTTAATGCAACGACAATTCCATAATCTGCTTTTACATCATTATACATTCCCAAGAAAGATTCTATACCTTTAACATCTAAAGGGTTTTTGTAATATTTACACTCTATAATAGTTTTAAAGTTTTTATCCTCAACTAATATATCAATTTGTCTGGATCGCTCTGAATACTGTCCTTTAATATTTGCATCATGTAGAATTGTAGTTTTTATCGAATAATAAGAATCATGAAAAATTTTACTGATTAACCATTCATATTGTTTCCATTCAGGTGTATTTTTCAATCTTTCCCCTTTAGTTTTTGGGCACCTTTTTTAAAAAAGGTGTAGGGTTGCAATAATAAGTTTGAACTTATCATGATAGTTTAATACCTTCATGACTTCTCTTTTTTGCTTGTCATGATAAAGTTTGAAATGTTAGTACAACTCTTTATTGGGAGCGAAGTTCTCTAAAGTGATGAAATCAATCTTATTAATTTCATCACTATTTAACTGTATTTTTAGCTCCTTTTTATGGATATTATATTTTAAATTATTTTATAACCTCAATCACAACACGACGATT
>JAMOMC010000154.1 GCA_027068765.1 Campylobacterales bacterium | reverse complement strand
TTAAGTTATATTTGTTCTTTTATTTCTGCTTAAATTCAAAAGTTGTGAACTTTACATAGTCTATTACTTTTTAAAATATATTTTTAGATAAAATTAGACAAATTTTTTATACAAGGCGATAGTTAAATGAAAAAAGAGGTTAAAAAAGTAGTTTTAGCATATAGTGGTGGATTAGATACAAGTATCATTTTAAAGTGGCTTCAAGATGAGTATAGTTGTGAAGTTGTAACTTTTACAGCAGACATTGGGCAAGGTGAAGAGGTAGAGCCAGCTCGTAAAAAGGCATTAGCTCTTGGGATAAAACCTGAAAATATTTTTATAGAAGATTTAAGAGAGGAGTTTGTAAAAGATTATGTTTTTCCAATGTTTCGTGCAAATACGATTTATGAAGGAGAGTATCTTTTAGGAACTTCAATAGCAAGACCATTAATAGCTAAAAGACAAGTGGAGATTGCAAAGTTAGTAGGTGCAGATGGAGTTAGTCATGGAGCTACTGGAAAAGGAAATGATCAGGTTCGTTTTGAGGTAGGTTATCTTAGTCAAAATCCAAACTTAACAATCATTGCTCCTTGGAGAGAGTGGGATTTAAACTCAAGAGAGAAACTTTTGACATATGCTAAAAAACATGGTATTGAGATTGATCAACAAAAAGGCAAATCCCCATACTCAATGGATGCAAATTTACTTCATATCTCATATGAGGGTTTGATTTTAGAAGATCCAAACAAAGAGCCTGAAGAGAGTATGTGGAGATGGACAACATCACCTGAGGATGCACCAAATGAGCCTGAATATATAGAGATAGGTTATGAGTGTGGAGATCCAATTTCTTTAAATGGTAAAACTCTCTCCCCTGCATCTATGTTAGAGAGTTTAAATGCTCTTGGAAACAGACATGGAGTTGGGAGGATTGATATCGTTGAAAATCGATTTGTTGGTATGAAAGCTAGAGGATGTTATGAGACTCCAGGGGGAACTATCATGTTAAAAGCTCATCGTGCGATTGAGAGTATCACGCTTGATAGAGAGGCTATGCATCTAAAAGATGAGTTTATGCCAAAGTATGCGAAGCTTATCTATAATGGTTTTTGGTTTTCACCTGAGAGAGAGATGCTTCAAGCTGCTATCGATAAATCTCAAGAGAGTGTAAATGGAGTGGTTAGACTAAAGCTTTATAAGGGAAATGTGATGGTGGTTGGAAGAGCATCTGATGACTCTCTTTTTGATGAAGCA
This sequence comes from Campylobacterales bacterium, assembly GCA_027068765.1. Lineage (GTDB taxonomy): Bacteria > Campylobacterota > Campylobacteria > Campylobacterales > QNZT01 > SZUA-1433. The sequence goes on along the minus strand of JAMOMC010000154.1, from coordinate 25,306 downwards.
TTTTGTACTTTTGAAGAGGATGAAGTTTATAACCAAAAAGATGCAGAGGGTTTTATAAAACTAAATGCTTTGAGATTTATTATCAAAAAGAGATAGTAGAAATTTTAAAAAAATTGTAGCTTATATATCACAATAATTATACCATCAGATGCAATACTTGTATTTTAGTATTGCATCCAAAAACTATCAGATATTTTCTCGTACTATCTTTACAGCTTTTACCATGTTTTCCAAACTTGGTTTTACCTCTTCCCATTTTCTTGTTTTTAAGCCACAATCAGGGTTTATCCAGAGTTGTTTACAAGGCAGAACTTCTAGTAGTAACTCTATTTGTTTTACTATCTCCTCTACTGTTGGAATTCTTGGAGAGTGGATATCATAAACTCCAGGTCCTACCTCTTGTTTGTATCCTGTTTGCTTGAATATCTTTAGTAGTTCGTTTCCACTTCTTGCGGTTTCTATTGAGATTACATCTGCATCCATGTTTTCGATTGTTTCTATGATGTCGTTAAATTCACTGTAACACATATGTGTATGGATTTGAGTCTGCTCTTTTGCTTTGCTTACTGCTATTTTAAAGTCTCGAACTGCCCATTTTTCATAAATCTTTATCTTTGCATCTCTTAGTGGATACCCCTCTTTAAAGGCGGCTTCATCTACTTGTATGATTTTTATTCCTGCATTTTGAAGATCATCTATCTCATCACTTAGAGCAACTGCTATCTGCTTTGAGACTTCATCTTTTGGCTTATCATCTCTTACAAATGACCAGTTTAAAATTGTCACAGGACCTGTTAGCATACCTTTCATTATCTTATCACTTTTGCTTGCTGCATAACTCATCCAATTTACGGTCATAGGATTAGGTCTACTTATATCACCAAATATAAATGGTGGTTTTACACATCTACTACCATAGCTTTGAACCCAACCATTTTGAGTAAATCCATAACCTTTTAACTGTTCACCAAAATACTCAACCATATCATTTCTCTCAGGTTCCCCATGAACTAACACTTCAATGCCGCACTCTTCTTGAAACTTTATGCACTCATCTATATAGTTTTTCATCTGTTTTTCATACTCTAAAGTGTTTATATCTCCACTTTTAAAATCTTTTCTAGCTTTTCTAATTTCTGGAGTTTGAGGAAATGAGCCGATTGTGGTGGTGACAAGGTCACTGTATGCTAAAATCTCTTTTTGAATTTTTATCCTATCTTCGTATTTCCCATCTCTTTGTAGTTTTGTGATATTTGCTACTTTATTTTGAATCTCTTTGTCGTGAATGAGTGTTGATGTTTTTCTATCTTCATTTGCTTTTTTATTCAGTTTTATTTTTTCTTTGGCATTTTCATCTAATTTACCTAAAAAAAGTTTTGAAATAAGAGAGATTTCATCAAGTTTCTCTACTGCAAAACTTAGCCAGTTTTTTATATCTGTATCTAGATTTTTTTCATATTTTAGGCTAAAAGGGATATGAAGAAGTGAACAAGATGAACTTATGATGATATTTTTTTTATCTACTTTTTTAGAAATTAGATCTAATAAAGATATAGTTTTTGATATATTATTTTTCCATATGTTTCTACCATCAACTACTCCTGCGATTAGTTTTTTACCACTTTTGTTTATTAAATCTAACGATTTTATATTTTCATCTCCATACAAAAAATCAAGTCCAATCGCCCAGATAGGAGTATCAACCAAAATCTCAGTTGCCTCAATTGAGTGTTCAAAATATGTACAAACAACGATTTTTATATTTTCACTCACATTTGCTAATTCAGTATAAGTATTTTTTATAAATTTTAATATTCTTAACTCACTATCTTTTACAAATATTGGCTCATCAATTTGTACAGTTATATCTGTGTCTAATTTAGATATCTCTTTCAAAAGCTCTTTATAAATTGGTAAAATACTCTCTAGTAACTCATAAGTATCCTTACCATCTATCCTCTTTGAAAGCCCTAAAAATGTTAGAGGTCCTATGATATTTATCTTTGTTTTTATGCCTAAAGCTTTTGCTTCATTGTACTCATCAATAATCTTTGAAGCATTAAGTTTATACTCATCCTCAGGTGAGAGTTCAGGCACTATATAGTGATAATTTGTATTAAACCACTTAGTCATTTCCATTGCAACTGCACTCTTGTCTCCTCTAGCCATTGCAAAATACAACTCTTCATTTTCAAGATTTTTAAATCTTTTGGGAGTTGCTCCAAGAGTTACAATCATATCAAGCATATTGTCATAAAGTGAAAAATCATTTGAGCTTATATACTCAATACCAGCATCTTTTTGATAGAGCCAGTGTCGTTTTTTAAGTTCACTTGCTACTTTTTTTACTTCATCAAATGAGCTATTTTTAGCCCAAAAACTCTCTAAGGTTTTTTTTAACTCTCTTTGCTCTCCAATTCTTGGAAATCCTACTATATAATTTTTTGACATTACTATCCCTTTGTATTTTTATATTTTTTGTGAAATTATGATTAAAAAAGTTTAGGGTAGGGGAGGATGAGTACCAGATCTTCGAAATGCAAAACAGACTGTGTAGTATGTGCATCTAGGTATAAAGATATTTGACAAAAGTGTTAGTCTTGTTTTTAAGCTATAAAATTTTTTGCAAGAGCTGAGGCTTTTTTTTGGAGTAGCTAAGATCTTTACGATAGGAAGAGGTAGATAAGCTAACATCGCAGAAAATGTAAAATAGTTTTTTTCAAATTCTCTAGTAGCTTGCATCTACCCCTCCTTATAAAAAATTTTGCGAAGTATAACATGACTCAATTTAACAAAACATAAGCTAAGATACTTATATGAAAAAAAATAGAAAAGTTCTTGTTATGTGTACAGGGAACAGTTGTAGATCTATCATAGGTGAAGCTTTGATAAATCATTTTTTAGATGATGTAAAAGCTTATAGTTGTGGTGTTAACCCAGTTGGCAAGGTCAATGAAAATGCTAAAAAAATTTTAGAGCTACATGGTATCAACAGTAGTAAATACCACTCTAAACATTTAGATGAAGTTATAGATATAGATTTTGATTTGGTTGTTACAGTATGTGACGGAGCAAATGAGAGTTGCCCAACATTTCCAAAATCTGTAAAAAAGATATATGTAGGCTTTAGTGATCCTGATGGAGAAGATTTTGAAGCATTTGAGATAACTTATAAAGAGATAAAAAAGAGACTGTTAAAAGAGGTAAAATATGCTCTTGGCTAGTGGTATATTTTTAGTTACTCTTATCTTTATTATCTGGCAACCTCGTGGACTTCAGATAGGGACAACTGCTGTTATGAGTGCGGTTGTTGCATATGTTTTTGGGGTTGTGAGTTTTGGTGATCTTTTTATAGTTTGGGATATAGTTTGGGATGCGACATTGGCGTTTATCGGTATCATCATACTCTCTTTGGTACTTGATGAGATTGGATTTTTTGAGTGGTGTGCTCTTAAGATGGCTAAGTTTTCAAATGGTAGTGGTGTAAAGATGTTTGTCTATTCTATACTGCTTGGAGCATTGGTTTCAGCTCTATTTGCAAATGATGGAGCGGCTTTGATACTAACTCCTATACTTTTGGCAAAGATGCGAGTGTTAAAACTAAACCTAAAAACAATTTTGGCATTTTTACTTGCAGGTGGATTTATAAGCGATAGTGCATCTTTGCCATTTGTATTTTCAAATCTTACAAATATCGTAACAGCAAACTACTTTGATATTGGTTTTGCAGAGTACTTTTCAAATATGTTCATTCCTTTTATAGTTAGTGTTACTGTAACAATTATAGTTCTTTTATTGGTGCTTGGAAAAGATATACCAAAAACAGTAGATATTGACCTTCTTAAATCGCCAGAGAGTGTTTTAAAAAACAGAACTCTTTTTTACTTCTCATGGGGATTTTTACTACTTTTGCTTATAGGCTATTTTATAGGTGATGCTTATGATATTCCTATATCTGTTTTTGCTCTTGGCGGAGGATTGATTTTTCTTCTTATCTCAACTATAGCTAAAACAGTTGAACCTATAAAAATTATTAAAAATGCCCCATGGCAAGTTGTCTGGTTTAGCTTGGGGCTTTATATAGTTGTTTATGGACTTAAAAATGCAGGACTTACAGAGTATCTAACAACTGCTCTTATGGCACTAGATGCAAAGGGAGATTTGATAGCAGTTTTAGGGACTGGATTTATGAGTGCAATTTTAAGTGCTTTTATGAACAATATGCCAACAATCATGGTGATGGATATAGCACTAAAAGATATAGGAAATTCTGCTATGATATATGCAAATATAGTAGGCTGTAACTTAGGACCTAAGATGACACCATTTGGCTCTTTAGCAACTCTTTTATGGCTTCATACTTTAAATCAAAAAGGTATAAAGATAAGTTTTTGGCAATACTCAAAGTTTGGTTTGATTGTAACACCACCTGTTTTATTGGTTGTTTTGTTGACTTTGGTTTAATGTTTATGCAAAAAATTTCTCCTAAAACATTTTTTACACTATAATTTTATACAATGGTATATAAAATTAGATAAAGGATATTTTATGTTAAAAACAGTATTGATAATTTTATTAGCAACATTTTTAAGTGCAAATGCAAATAATTATAGTGTCAAGTTCAAAGGTGTTACTTTAGGCGAGATAGAGAGTTTAGATACTTTAAAATTAAACTATTTAAAAGCAAAAGTTACTAGTAGGATTGCAAAATTTTTTATTAGAAAGGATTACTTTATATTTTTTGCAGAAAAAAAACCTGATATTAAAGATGCAAAGTTTAAAAGAGATAAAAACATGGTTCTTTATGCTTTTTACAAATCAATCACCCAAAAACCAAAACATAAAGTTTATAAGATAAATGATACAAAAACTATGACACTTAATTGTGATGATAAAGAGTGTAAGTTTATTTATAATTCCAAAGGTCGTATCAAGGGTAGGGGAATAGTGACTTTTGATGATAAGGGAGAGTTTGTGAAATTAAAAGAGGAGATTGCATCTGTTGAAATCTCCAAAATTTGAAGTATTTTGTAAATGAAAAGTCTTATGAAAGTGTTTATAATGATTGTTTTGTCGTATCTATTGGTTGGATGCAAAAGTGTATCCAACTATATGAACACTACCATAATGCCTACAAGTAAGTTTTTGGAAAAAACAGATTTAGGATTACTTACATTTCATCAATCCAAACATCAAGAATCTAAAAGATATTTTCAAGAGGCTGTTGATATTTATCGAGTTTGGGAAGATAAGCCTTTGGTTGCATTTTCAGATATTGCTATCATAGATTATTTTGGTGAAGGTTATGATAAAGTTTTATTGCATAACTATAGTGCATTGAACTATCTGATGATGGGAGATATTGAAAGTGCAAAGGTAGAGACAAAAAACTCTAACTTTATTCAAAAAAATGAACGATATAAGTTTTATGATAAAATAGAAAAATTCAAAGATGAAAAAGAGCGGTACTCTACTATTTTAACTATATATGAGCAACTCTTTAAAAGTGTTAATCCTACACATAATCCTTATCAAAACCCGTTTGCTTACTATGTTTCTGCTTTATTGTATGAAGAAGATAACCAATACAATGATGCTTATATCGATATAAAAAATGCACTAAAGTATCATAAGGATTCTAAAATACTAAAAGATAAATTAGAGCTATACAAATCAAATAAACAGTTAGATACCCAAAAAAGAGCTGAACTGTTTTTTGATATAGGAAAAAGTCCTACCAAAGAGCAAATCAAAATCTCTGTAAAAACTGATAAAAACAGAGAAGATATGCTCTATCTCCCAACATTTAAACTTTATAAATCCAAAATAGATAAGATTGTCATAACAGACTCTTTTGATGAAATCATTGCAGAGTCTTATGTTTTATCTGATATAGATGCAATTAAGATAAATGAGTTTAAAAGGATTCTTCCCTCTTTGATAAATAGATTAGTTGCAGAATCAGGCAAAGAAGTTTTAATAGAAGCTTTGAGTCAAAAATCCTCTTCTGCTGGTGTTTTATTTAAGATGTTAAGTACTGTATATAGTCAAAACAATTTACAAACTTGGAGTAGTTTACCTAAAAAAATAGAGGTTATCTCGTTTATACCAAAAGAGAGTGTAAATTATAGGCTAAAAATTATAGATAAAGATGGTAAAATCTTAAATAATAAAAATTTAGAATTAAATTGTATAAAAAAGAAAAAAAACTGTTATCAATATTATCGCATAATAGAAAATTAGTTTAGTAGTTTAATGAAGGAGTATGGAAATGGCATTTTTAAAATATCTTTTTGTCATTGGTATTTTATTAATCAGTGGTTGTGCCAAAAAGCCTGATAGTGTTGTTATAAACAATCTTTCATCTTCAAAAAAGATAAAAATACTAGGTCCTTCTACACAATATACCAATGATATATTAGAAGTTTCTGTAGAAGTACAAAATTTGTCACAAACCTCTTATGATGATATTGAGTATCGATTTAAATGGTATGATCAAAACAAATATGAAGTTGGACAAAATCTTTCTATCTGGAAGCCTCTATTTTTGGAGCCTTTAGATAGTAAAAAGATAACAAGCTTAGCTCCAACTCCAAAAGCAGAGAGATTTAAGTTTTATATAAAAGAGGGAGCGGATGACAAACAGATAAAGAGAGTTGATTCACATAGTATGCAAAATAATAATCCATATTATGGTGTAGAAGAGCTTCATCTGTTTACTGAAAAGATGGTAAGTGGCATGTTGAGTAGTGAGATTTTTGATGGTAAGCCAATCATAGATGTAGGTGGTGTCGAAAATAAAACAGATGAGCATATCGATACCAATTTAATCACAGATAGTATCAAAACCGCTATCATAAAAAGCAAACGAGCTAGATTTATCGACCGTTCCATGAGAGCAGAAATCAACAGCGAACTCAAATATCAAAATAGTAGCAAATACATCGATAAAAGTAGCTCTAAAAAGATTGGAAAGCAGATTGCTCCAAATTATATTTTAGATGGTTCTGTTGTTTCTATCAAGCAAAAGGGTGACCATTTTTATAAAATCACACTAAAGCTTCACAATTTAGAGACGGGGACTATTGATTGGATAGAACAAAAAGAGGTTAGAAAAGTAAACAGTCGATAAGGTATTTTGTATTTGAAGAGTTATATTTCTAATTTTTTAAGTAAATAAAAGTTAACATCTATATATAAGTAATATTGGAGATAGAGATGAAAAAAAGAGAAATTTTATATATATTGTTAGCTATATTTTTTATTGGTTGTGGTTCTCCTAGTGAGTTTAAGTCAAATGTTATTATACAAACAGATGATAATAAATCAAAAGGCACACTAGTAGGAGTAGATGGTGACAAATCAAAAAATTTGCCCATAGAAACAAATACAACTTGTAAACCTCTACCCAAAACAGGACAGATTAGAGTTCACCATGTAGATGATGATGGATATTTAAAAAAAGGGAGCACCAGAAGCTACACTAGAGATAGTCAGATTGTTACAGACAACAGCACAGGAATTATGTGGCAAGATAGTGAAAATATAAAAAAACCATGGGTTACACAAGAAAATTATATTAGTGGAAATTATACAGATACCAGCGGAGATACAGCTGCAACTTATTGTAAAAATTTGACACTTGGGGAGCATGTTGACTGGAGGTTACCTACTAGTGATGAGTTATATTATCTCTCAGATAAAGGATTAGAAAAACCATCTATAGATCATGCTTTTCAAAATATTACTTTTGATGATAGCTATTGGTCATCTACAGCTTCTAAAACTATCTCTAAAGCATGGTATGTTAATTTTGATGACGGTTATAAGGAAGATGCAAATAAAAGTTCTAATTTTTTTGTTCGATGTGTTAGAGGGGAAAATAAAATTATCCATAATTTTGTAAGAGATCCTGAAAAAAAAGTTGTTAACGATACAAAAACTTGTCTAATGTGGCAAGATGGTGATGAAACTACCACAAAAATATGGAAAGATGCGATGATATATTGTAATGATTTGAGTTTTGCAGGTTTTGATGATTGGAGGGTTCCAAACATACATGAGTTAAATAGTATCAACGATAAAAATAAAAAAAATACAGCAATAAAAAATGCTTTTGTCAATACATCATCGTATGGATACTGGTCTTCGACTACTCAAGCTGAATGGGCTGAGTATGCTTGGGTTATTTACTTTGATAGTAGTGGTGGCTACACATACGATCAACTTAAGTCATATGATTATCGTACTCGCTGTGTAAGGTCAGGAGAGTAAACATGAGTGATAGAAAACATATTTTTTTAAGTTATAGCAGAAAAGATTCAAAATTTGCTTTGCATTTAGCTAACGACTTAAAAAAACATAATTTTGATATATGGGTTGACCAATTTAATATCCCCGGTGGTGAACATTGGGATGACAATATCGAAAAAGCTTTAGATAACTCTTGTGCTTTAATATTACTTTTATCCCCATCATCTGTAGATTCTGATAGAGTAAAAGATGAAGTTTCATATGCATTAGAGAACAATATACATATCATCCCTATAAGATACAAAGATACACAAATTCCATATAGATGGAGAAGATTACAGTCTATGGAGATGAATGAAAAAAATTATGATAAAAAAATAGATGATTTTATACAAAGTATCACTAATTTTGGCACATGTAAGACTCCTCTTCCAAAACAAGATATTGATAAACCTAAAAAAACATGGTATAAGGTTCTAGCCTTATCTGCATTAGCTATAGTGGCTATTTTTCTCTTTGTTGATAATAACAAAAGTGATACTGTTATTTTGATAAAAGAGAAAGAAGAGCCAAAAAATATTGTAATTATAGATAAAAAAGAAGATATAAATATTTCAAAAAATATACCGATAGTAACTCCAAAACTTTATCAACCACAAGAAGTTATAAAAAGTGTTGAGCCTGTTACAAAAGCTGAAATTATTTCTAAAAAAATTAATATTCAAGAAGAAGAGCCAAGCCATATTGTCATCAATGTCGACGAAGATATTAACGAAAAAATTTCACCGCAAGAAGTCGTAAAAAGTATAGAGCCAACAAAAAACATAAATGCAGATGATCCATACCAAGATATTTATAATCGCTATATAAACGAACTACAAAAAGATAAATCCACAAAACTTATAATTATAAGCCACACTAATGCCAACAATGAATACGATAAAGCCCAAGAGAGAGCATATGAAATGAGTTTAAAGCTAAGAAAAAAAGGCATCAAAAGAGCAAATATTATAACAAAAGTTGAAATGGATGGTAGAGATAAGATAACATTTGATTTTAGGAAAATAGTAAAATGAGGATGAAAAAGAGAGAAGTTTTGTATGTATTGTTAACTATATTTTTTATTGGTTGCTCTCCTAGTGAATTTAAGCCAAATCCAGTTGTTGAGTCAAATCAAGCACCAACAGCAACAGCACAAAGCATAACACTAAATAAAAATACAACAAAAACTATAATACTATCTGGAATTGATCCAAACAATGATGTATTAACTTACACAATTACAACACCACCAATTAATGGGAGATTTGAATTTGAAAATGGAATCTATACACCAAATCCAAACTACTACGGAAGTGACAGCTTTAGCTTCACCGCAAATGATGGTTTTTTTACTTCAGAACCTGCAATAGTACATATAAAAATAGAGACTAATACAACAATAGAAACCAATACCACAACTTGCAAATTACTACCCAAAACGGGTCAAACAGTAATATATCATAACAATGATGATGGAGACTTGCGAAAAGGAGCTACAATAAATTACAGCAGAGATTATATAAATAAAATAGTCACAGACAATGCTACAGGACTTATGTGGCAAGATAACGAGATTGTTAAAAAGCCATGGCTCACACAAGCAAAGTATGATGCTAAAAACTACATGGATACTAGTGGCGATACAGCTGCAACTTATTGTAAAGACTTAGTACTTGGTAGATATGGAGACTGGAGACTACCTACTGTTGATGAGTTGTTTTATCTGGCAGATAAAGGACAAGAAGAGCCAAGTATAAATCCTATATTTGAAAACACCGCTTATGAAGATTCCTACAAAATCTATTGGTCTTCTTCTACCTATGTCAAGCGTAGTAATATTTCTGCTTTTGTTGTCTATTTCAGCTTTGCTAATCTAAGTTCTCAGTCTAAGTTCAGAAGTTATTTTATTCGCTGTGTAAGATTGAAGAAATAACTTTGATTTTTAAATTTAATATTAAAATTAATTAGGAGGTATAAATAATGAAAAATATTTTCATAGTAACTTTTTTACTTTTTAGTGTACTAAAAGCAGATTTTATAAGAGATGATAAAAAAGAGGTTGTTAGCGATACTACAACTTGCTTGATGTGGCAAGATGATATTGCTACTACAACATCATTTGCAACATGGCAAGAAGCAATAGAGTATTGTGATAGTTTGAATTTTGCAGGATTTACAGACTGGAGACTCCCAAATATAAATGAATTAAATAGTATAAGTGATAGAACTAAATCTCATCCTGCAATCAAAGATATTTTTAACAATATAGATTCATTTTCGGATGTAGATATACCATTGGCTTGGCCCTATTTATCTTCTACTAGCCAAAACAACTCTACTGCATGGGGTATCGATTTTACCCAAGGTTATGTTAGTAGAATTGATAAGACAAGTGGTGGAGAGGTTCGCTGTGTAAGATCTGGACAATAGCTTTGATATAAACATAAAAAAATTTCAAAACCATTAAAATAAGGAGAATAAATGTCTAAAATCATATCAGCAATATGTGTACTACTCATGCTAGTCGGTTGTACAAAGAATCAATCAAGTAACAATCTACTTACAAAACCAGATAAAATCATAATAAACAATATACCACTATCTAAAAAAGTTAAAATTACTAGCTTTTCAACAAGATTTGTAAATAACATACTTGAAGCTTATATAGAAGTACAAAATCTATCAAAACAAAACTATAATGGTAAATTTGAATATCGTTTTAAGTGGTATGATAAAGAGAAGTATGAGATAGGACAAGAGTTATCTATCTGGAAGCCACTGTTTTTAGATGCACTTGATAGTAAAAAGATTACAGGGTTTAGCTCTACTGAAAAGGCAGAAAGTTTTAAATTTTATATTAGAGAGATACAGAAACTATGAGAGAGTTTATAGGGTTATTGATGGTTTTTATATTTGTTGGGTGTGCTACAAACTCCTCTTTTGATAGAGGGGAAGTGATGAGAGTTGATCCAAAGAGTATAAATGATACAAGTTTGGGTTTTGGTGCACAAGATCTTCACATTGTTGTAGAAAAGATGGTAAGTTCTATGTTAAAACATCAACTATTTGATGGGACACCTGTTATAGATATAAAAGATATAGAAAATAGAACTGATGAGCATATAGATACAAAAGCGATAACAGATAGCATAAGAACTATGGTAATAAAGAGCAATAGAGCAAGATTTGTAGATAGCTCCATGAGACCTATATTGATAGATGAACTTAATTATCAAAACAGTAATAAATATATGGATAAAACAAAATCCAAGCAAATAGGCAAACATATATCACAAGGTTATATTTTAGATGGAGCTATAACAGCCATCAAACAGAGAAACAACAATCAAATAAGCTATTTTTACAAAGTAGTGTTGCAACTGCACAATATAGAGACGGCATCTATAGATTGGATAGATGAGCAAGAGATTAGAAAGGTTTATACAAAATAGTGCGACTAGCTATTTTATCTTTTATCTTAGTATTATTAAGTGGTTGCTCAAATAGTATATCGAATATACAAAGAGTAGATACAAAAGCGATTTATTTGACAACTATTCACTGGAGTAGTGAAGACCTTCAGATGATGGCAGAGGCTATGATTGTATCTATATTAAAGTCTGGGGTTTTAGATGACTCTTCAAAAAAAGTTTTCTCTTTTTTAAAAATTAAAAATACCACATATGACCATATAGATACAAAAAGTATAATAGAAACTATAAAAATAAGCTTGATAAAAAGTGATAGAGTTACAATAATTGATATGCAAAAAAGAGAGATTTTAAATCAAGAGTTAGAGTATCAAAAGAGCCAACAGAGATATTTTCAAGAGATAAAAAAGATAGGTAAACAGTTAGGTGTAGATGGTATATTTTTTGGAGATATAAGTGCAATTTACCAAAAAAACTCTCTCTCTAAAGATATGTTTTTTAAGTTTACACTAAATTTGGTAGATATAAAGAGTGCCCAAATCATTTGGAGTGAGGAAAAAGAGGTGCGAAAGATTTATAAAAAGAGATATCTGGGATGGTAGGTTGCTTTTTTGTTAAAATGATATAATTGTTTAAAATTAATTTAAAATCCAATAAATCCAATAAAAATATGTTATAATTTTCTCATACTTAAAAAAGTAAATCAAATTAAAAGGATTAGAGTATGAAGAAGTTTTTCTTTAGTATGTTAGTTATAGGTTTTGCAGCACAACATGTGTTGGGTGGTACAATTGCAGATAAAGTTGCTGAGGTTTTAGTGGCAAAAATTGATGCAGATAAAGAGGTTGCTTTAGAAGCAGTTAAGCGTGCTCCAAAGATTACTATTGATGGTGCTATATTTAATAAAGTAACAATTGGTGAAGATGTAGTACTAGTTGGAAATGCTGGTATATTTCTTTTGGGTGATATTGAAATAGGTTCAATAACTAACATTGTAGAGTTGAGAAAAAACTCTATCGTAATTGGAAATGTTGGTGTCGCTATTGGTGGAGGTTGATAGTATATAAAGTGTAATACTAAACTATTGCACTTTTAAATTAAAAAGGAGGGCATTATGAAACTAATCTTTATCTATTGTTTTCTAAGTTTATATTTTGTACCTGTTTTTGCTGATATCTCTGCTGTAGAACAATATATAGTTAAGAAAAAAGCCAAGAAGAATAATTGTTATGTATATGTTGAGATTGATGGCAATAGTGAGTGGAAAAAAAAAAGAGCTGAGTTAGATACAAAAATAGATTCAGAGTCTCCTTTTTGTAATAAAATCACTATTATGAAAATCATTAAAAATGTAGATATAACCAGTTGCAAAAAAAAGAGTTGGGATGATATTTATAATTTAAATCTTGGAACTATCATAGAAGAAAATCCTGGTGTTGATATTAGTGTGATTACAGAGATAAAAAATTCATATATTAATTGTGGAGTTTTAAAAAGTAGTATGGTAAATATCGGTACACATATACAAGAGGGAGACTCTATGTCAGATTATGAAAATAGAATAGATATTGATGATAGTCAAATTGGAACAGGATATATAGTTGATTCTGTAGCAAAAAAAGCAAAGGATTTCTTAGATGATTAATATAAAAATATACTCTATCATGGCAGTGTTGTTTTTCTTCTATGGATGTGCATCTTCTAGTATATCTTTACCAAAGCAAAGAGTTGTAGCCAATATAAACAGCGAGACAGAGATAAATAAAATTTTCCTCAATCAAACTAATAGTAAATTATATATTTTTGTTGAAAAAAAAGGTGTAACACCAGATAGTTCAAATCAAGCAGAGCTACCTAGGGCATATGATATATTGATAAAAAGTTTGTTATCTGATTTTGGTGCAAATAAAATTGAAGTTATTGTTGAAAATAGTACATATAAAAACTATTTACAAGATAAAAACAAAAGACCTTTTACATATCAATTAGTAGGAGCATTAACACAATATGATAAAAATATAATGTCAAAATCATCCTCTTTTAAACTAGGAATCAATTTTGGCAAAGGAAGTGGCGAAACAGATCTTGATACTGACTATACAGATTCAGAATCAAAATCTGTTTTGGGGGCTGATCTGTTTTTACTACAAGAAGATAGTATTGTATATAAAAGTTCATCACAAATAGTTCTACACTCTATAAATGAAGCAACTAGTTTAGGAATCATGCTAAATGGTGGGCAGATTGGTTATCGTTCACGGGTACAGTTAAAAGATGGATTAGATTCATCTGTAAGAAAAATGTTTGCTGTAAGTTTGAGAGATTTAATTTCAAAAGCAAATGGATATCAAAGTATATTGCAATGAAAAAAAAATTATTTATATCTCTGCTATTGACCTCTTTTCTCATTGCTGAAAATATTGACTTTACATATACCGACAAATATGGAAATACCATTTTACATAAAATGATAATGGATAAAAATATTATTACTTTAAAAGAACTTCTAAATAAAGATATGGAAATAGATCAAAAAAATCATAGAGGTGAAACCCCACTACATTTAGCTGTCAAACTAGATAATATCAAGAGCGTAGAGATGCTAATTAATCACCATGCTATAATCTCGATATTTGATGTCTATAATTTTTCTCCACTATATTATGCTAATAACCTAAAACACTATGATATAGCTAATTTATTAAAGCAATATGGAGCTAAAATTGAGATTAGAAAAACAGACTCAAAATCAGAGTTAGAAGTTTTTGTAAAAAAGTTTGATAGTGATTGATAAAGAACGAACATGAGAATAAAAATATATCTTGTCTCTATTTTATTTATTAGTATTGTTGTTTTTGGTAGTGAAGAGTATGATACACAAGTTTCAACTCCTATCTCAAAATACAATATAAAAATCAATGATTTTGTAAATTATCTTGACCAAAGAGAAGCGGAACCAGTTTATATCTATATCCAAAAAGCTGTTGTTCGATCATCTGCAAAAGGTAAAGTACTTCCACTTTTTATAAGCACTATGGTTCAAAGTATATTGAGTGAATTTGGCAACAAAGTAAAAGTAATATCATCATATAAAGAGTACCAAAAATTTAAAGACAATCCCAACTGTTTTGCAATTTATGGTGCGATCACAGCATATGATGATGGTATCAGGGTAGATACAACAAGTTTAAATTTTTTTATCAACTTAAGCATAAATGAGAAAAAAAATAAAAATAAAGGCAAATACAAAATAAAAAATAAGATTTCACAGATGATTGGTGATTTTATGATTGTACAAGATGGTGTAGTAAAAGATAAAGTTTCAAGCAAAATAACAATACGCACAAAAAGTGACGGTTATCGTTTTGGTATAAATATATTTGGTTCAACTTTGGGAGTGAGCCATTATGAACATGTAGAGGATGGAATAGAATCTTCTATGAGAAAATTAGTAGAAGCTAGTATGATTGATTTGATGGGTAAAGTATTTAAAATAGAGACTTATCACACTATGCCTGAAATTCAAACAAGAAAAAACCCTATAAATTATGATTCTCATTTGAGTAATAGAGATTTTTGTAGCGATATAAATAAGATAGTTTTATACCCACTTGCATTAAGCGATGAAAGTTTTGACCAATTTGGCATGTCTTATCAGAGTGAAATTAATAAATTAAAATGTCTAAAAGATTTATATGACAAGGATACACAAAAGAGATATAAGATAAGATTAAATACGGTTTATGGAGAATTAACAAACCAAGCAGAATCTTATGCAAATGTAAGATTTATACAACAAAAAATCACTTCTGATTCAGAGATAAAAAGGGCTAATACTTTGACAAATAGTGTGCATAATCGCAAGATATGTGACAAACTTAGTAACATAGAATATTGCAAATTTATAGAAAATAGAGTCGAGCTTGAAAAGGTTTTAAAGTGATGTTGAATTTAAAGAATATTATCTATGTTGTTTTTTTGAGTTTTGTTTTTGGTTGTGGAGACCAAAAATCTGTTAATTCAAGTCCAACTATACATATGAGCAATACTCCTACAATAAGTGAAACAAATTCAACTAAAAATGCTACTGCCTTTAGATCAATTGAGCTTATAAAAGATCAAATAGGTGATATTTATGCTGAATCAATTCTTTCAAAAGATAAAGAGCATGTATTTGTTACAACCGTAGATAAAACAAAAACCGTATGGGAATATTCTTTAATTGATTATGATGTATCAACAAATGAACCAAAAAAAATAAATACAATAGTAACTCTTCCTTCATTCAAAACAATAAAAGTTTATCCCCTATCACATGGTAAATTAATATATGTATTATTTTTAGAAACAGAAAGAATTGATATTTATGTCTACGATTATATTTTAAAACAAAAAATAGATTATTATAAAATTGCATATCCACATAGTTCTGATTTTTATATTGATTTGGATGAAAAATATATCATGGTAGAAAATTATAGAATAGTTATTAATAATTTGCTACGAACTTCGGCAGAAAAAAAACTCATAGAAAGACTAAGCGATAGAATCGTAAATGTGGCTATATCAAAAAATAAAAAATATGCTTTTGTTATTACAAGAAATATTCAAATAGAAAATGGACATAATTTAGAATTTTATGAACTTGACGATAAAAACATACAATATATTAGTAGAGCTAGAATTTCGACTTTTCTTTCTTCTACGGAATTATTAAAAATTTTAGAGTTACCAAATAATAGGGTTGCATATATTATATATAATCATAATACTAGTTTAGATACTGCTAATCCAGCATATTGGATATCAATATACGATTATAAAAATAAATCATCCATATCAACAGAACCTCTACATAAAATTCATAATTGGAATGATGCATATGTCTCATATAGTGGAGATTTTATCTACTTTAGTTATCATAAATACTATATTGATATCTCTAATATCTATCAAATAATAGAGATGCTAGAATGACTACATGGTAATTATGACATTTATACGAAATATTGTTTTTTTGAGTTTAATTGTTATAGGATGTGGAACCCCGAGCTCTTTTGATTCAAAATCAAATATAATTGTGAATAATGATACAAATAATACAGTATCTATGGATTTGAATATTACGGAGTCCATAGATACTATCAAAAAATATATAGGAGATAGTTATATTGAATCATATACATCAAAAGATAATAAAGATGTTTTTACATTAAGTAGCAAACCATTTGGATATTCTTTGTTTCACTATGATGTAACACAAAGTAGACCAGTAATAGTTAATAAAATCGTGAATTATACCGAAGCAAAAATATCGGGAATATATGTTTTGTCTAGTGGCAAAATAATTTATGTTCTTTTGCCCCCTGTGGATATTGCTTATGTTTATATTTATGACTATATTTTAAAAGAGAATATAGGTATTTTTAATATTGATTATAAAGATGAATGTGAGTTATATTTAGATCCAAGTGAAAAATACCTTTTGGTAGAAAATTATAAAATAGATTTGGTTGACATTTATAAACAAACAGGCGCAGGCTATGTAGAAGAGACCGTAGAGCAAAATTTTAGAGATAGATTGGGTTCTGATTTTATAAATGCAAGTGTTTCAAAAGATAATAATTATGCATTTGTAGTATCAAAAAATCGAAATCATGGGCATAATCTTGAATACTTCAGTATAAATCATTTAAACAATGAATTTACATACAAAAATAACATTTTGATATTAAATGAAAATGAATTAGTTCTAAAAGTTTTAGCTTTAAATAATAGCACTATAGCATATTTAACTACTGCACTTGACGGTGCAGTAGGAAATGGAACCTTTGGTGTTTATGATTTTTTTAGAGGTGTTTCTATATCTCATATTCAACTATATAACTTATATTTTGGAGAGAGTGCATATATCTCTGACGATAACAATTATATATATTTTAGTGAGAATCCATTTTATTCCATCAGTATAAATCACATATATTATCCTACAGAAGAATCTAAGCACAATCAAAATTAAATTTGTAATAAAAAATATGTGATGTGTGATAAACATACAATCTAAATTAAAAGAAAAGGAGTAAGTAAATGCTAAAAAATCAAAACTTCATATTTGTTATATACTTTCTTATCAGTTTTTTGACATTATCCAATGCAGAAATTATCAAAATTGAATCACAAAAAGATACAGAGAGTGAACTATCTAATCCTAAAACAGATGATGTAAAATTTATCATAGAGTCTTTACTAAATAGTACAAATTGGAGTCCAGGAGAGTCTAAAATTGCCAATACCAATCAAAAACTATTAGAGTATGATACTACCGGTCTAAAGATATATACTATAAAAGGCAAAATAAATATCTTTGATACAGATGTTGTTGAAATTAAAAAATATGGCACATTTGAAAAAGGTGAAGAACAGGAAAGACTATTAAAACAAAGAAAATATAACAAAAACTCAGCAGTTGAAGGTTTAAATATATCACTTCGTGCCTTTTTGGTTTTTAAATATTTTTATTTATATGAGTATAGTTTTTTAGATGATATTGAGTATCAGTATGATTATTATAACTTTTATGCAAAAGCTATTAACAATATAGATGCTATCTATTGGTGGGGTAATAATACAAAAGGGGAAGTTCTAAAAGATTATGTAAAATTACCAAAAGGTAGTTTGATTGAGCTAACAACTGAATTTAATGAACATCGCCTCTATATTTTTGATTTTAAAAAATATATGCAAAGATTTTATATAGACTCATTAAAAGTTGGACTCTTTTCTACCTACTGGATAAAAGAATCTTTTGTAGGATTAACTGACCAAAGTGGCACTTTGCCAGTAATTCAAACTGTTTTGCTCCAATCAAAGGGAGTTAGTCTAAAGATGCAACATGACATTAAAAAGATAAATACATCATTGAAATTAAGATACAACTACGGCATAAATAATTTTGTGGTAGTTTCAAACGGACATTACAATGCTAACTATCAAAGTATCGATTTTCTTGCTGATTATCGATATGACATATATAGCACTTCAAAATATATTCTTTTTACAAAAGCAGATGTCATGTATAGCACAAAATGGTTTGATAATAGCGACTATACACTTGATACAGAAAAGCTTTTTTCAATTGGTTTAAGTTTGGGTATGATTTTTTAAAGGATTAAACTTTAATACAATAAACAAAAAAATGCTAAAATATTAAAATTATTTGTATGAAATCCAAAAAAAAAGTGATAATTTTAGCATATTAAAAAAAGGATTACTACATGAAAAAGATAAGAGTCTTCATATCTTCCCTATCAGATGTAGAACAAGTATAAACATAGCTTTCTACACATCTTCTTTAAAAAATTATTCTATTTTTTTTGGGTTTAAATCCAAAAAATCCAAATTTTGCATGCCATAATACTTTTTTTAAATAGGAGACATTAACTTTGAAAAAGATTTTTACATTAACTTTACTTTTATATACTATCTCTTGGAGTGAAGTCTACTATTTTGCAGATGATAAGAAAGTATATTTAAATAAATTAAAAGAACAAAGAGATATATATGATAATATCATAGAGTATTATGAGAACCAAGATGAACAAAAGATGGGAGTAAAAAGAGAAATCTTTGTAAAGTGTAGACTGGCTAAATCGTGTCAACAGATTTTTAAAAAATACAATCTAAAAAATATCAAAGATATTACTTCTTCAATTTTTTTAATAACAGTTAAAAAAGATGATGATATTTTTGAACTTTCTCAAAAGTTATACTTAGAAAACAATATTATGATTTCTCATCCTAATTTTATAAAAGAGTATCAAGTACGATGATAAATGTTTTTTTAAAAATTACTTTAATAGTGCTATTGTTCAGCTTAACAGCTTGTAACACAGATAATAACTCATCGCATTATAAGCTCTATAATGACAACTTACCTCATTATGTTATCAAAGATGAGCCTCGCTTTAAAGATGCTTGGCATTTTGCTTATGATGAAAAATTTGCACGAGATTATGATATAAATAGTGATGCACATATTGATATAGAAGAGGCTTGGAGGATTACAAGAGGTGCTGGTGTAGTTGTTGCAATTATCGATTCTGGTAGTTTTGAGGTAAGCCATGAAGATTTGAAAGAAAATATTATTGACACTCACAATACTAATTATAATAATAAAAATGTCTCTGTAAAATATGATAATCCACAAATTGATGGTCATGGATTGGCTGTAGCTGGTTTTGTGGCTTCACCTGCAAATGGTAAAGGATTGGTAGGAGCAGCCCCTGAAGCAAAGCTTGTTTTAATACAAATTGGAGGCAGTGATGAATCAATTTTAAAAGCATTTATTTATGCTAAAAATAGTGGAGCCAAGATCATAAACTGTAGTTGGGGGACTGAAAATATCTCTCCCATAATAGCAAACTATCTTCAAGAGTTAAAAGATGATGGTATTACTATAGTCTTTGCTAGTGGCAATAATGGATACGATTTTGATTATAGAAGAGGCAAAGATGTATCGGAATTACCAAGTGTCATAGGAGTTGGGGCTAGCAATGAATTGAATAAACAAGCTAACTACTCAAACTATGGAGAAAATATAGATATATTAGCACCAGGAGGTAATATCAATACAAGTAAAGGAATTTTAGCTCTTTTTGAAAACAATTCTTATGCCTATACAAATGGTACTAGCATAGCAGCTCCAATCACAGCTGGGATTATTGCATTGATGTTGAGTGTCAATTCTTCTTTAACTCCTGATCAAATTAGAGAGATTTTAATCCAAAGTTCCGATAAGATAAGTAGATATAGCATCGGCAAGATAAATGCTACAAATGCAGTTAAACTTGCTAAAGAGTATCTTTAAAAATCCAAAAAATCCAATTTTTTAATGCCATAATACTTTTAGAAATAAAAATATTTAATAGTAGGAGAAAAAAATGAGAAATTTAAGTTTAAGTTTACTTTCGTGTACACTTTTAGTGACATTTATAGGATGTGGTGGAAATCCTACACCTAAAATAGGTACTTCAGATGTTGGTCCGACCCCTAGAACAACGATTAGTGAGCCTTTATATCAAAAGTTAAGAGCTGCAACAGTACAAATAAAAACAAAAGGTGCAGAGGGGTCTGGATGGGGAACTGGTTTTTTTATCGATACTGAAGGTCATATTGTTACAAATAACCATGTAGCAGTTGGTGCTAGTGAATTACGAATTGCGATAAAAGGTGAAGAGAGATTGATAAATGCAGAATCAATAGGATATGCTGAATGTGCTGACTTGGCTGTTATCAAGTTAACTTCATCTACAAAATTACCTTCAGCTACAAATAATGCTAAATATTTAGATTGGTATGATGATTATGTAACTCCAACATTAGTTGTCGGAGTTGCAGGTTTTCCAGGGGATGTTTTAGATGATAGAAGTGGAGCAGTATTTGCATATAATGAAGGTGTAGTAAGTACAGAGACTCGTCAAATGAGTACTCCTTGGGCATCTACTGAAGCTTTTGATCATAGTGCTTTTACGAGTAGCGGAAATTCAGGTGGTCCAGTGGTTGAAGTAGCAACTGGAAAAGTTGTTGGAGTGCATTATGCTGGTAGTATAAACTCTCCTAATAGAAAATATGCTATTTCAGGGATGGAAGCAAGAAGTTTAGTAAATCGTATGATTAATGGAGAAAATATTTACTCAATTGGAATAAGCCCAGAGATATATAAACACAGCAATGGAGGAGCTTGGGGAGTTAGGGTAAAAAATGTTATTCCAAAGAGACATGCAAGCAAAATTGGCATAAAAACAAATGATTTTATTATTGGGCTAGGAGGTGATAGTTTAACTGAGGATTCAGAAGGTCGAGTTTCTACTTTAGAAAAATATTGTAGTATTTTAAGGACTCATAATCCAAATAATCCAGATGATGATGAGGATATAGGAGCAGTTATATCAATAAAAATATTACGATTTACACAAGATGCTGACTGGGTTACATGTAACGGTGAAATAAATGGAGATATTTTAACATTGACTGATAGCAGTAATGCCCCATGTCCAGATAGCGGAAAAATATCTTTTGACAAAGATGGATACATAAGAGACTTATCTGAGTCTTCTGACGAACATGAGTCACCAACAGAGCCACCTTCTACATCAGAAGATTATGTAGTTATCATGAGACATGTTCCATCAGGTCTTTGTGAAAGTAATTATGTGAGAGAAAGTGCTTTTGAAGAAGGATTTTTAAATCCGACCTTTGAAGAGAAAACTGGATATGTCTATTGTAGTTATTATGGCAAAGAAAATGATGACAAAGAGTGTTCAATAGATTACTATGATAGCGATAATGATGGTGTTCGTGATGATCATACCAATTTTACTTGTGTTGTAAAATTTGATGGATTAAAAAATGATAGATCTGCTAGAAGTTTTAGTAATGATTCAAACAAATTTAATTTAATCAAAACTATTATCAACGATATAAATTAACTATAATACTTTGTCTAACTCAGGTTATAACTTACATATATCACCATTTGCTAAAAAATATATAAGCAAATGGTGTCACTTAAAAATATCATAATTATTTTCTTTAAAATCCAAAATATAAATAAAACTTATAACAATTAGTTCTATATAAAGAGAACAAAACTTTTAATCTTTTTTTATTTTATAATCATTAAAAATCCAAAAAATCCAATTTTTGTACGTCATAATAAGGTTACAAAAGAGGAAGAGGTTGTTTCATATTTAAGAAACTATTTTAAGCTAAGCAAAAGTATTTGCTTAATTTTTTTGAGTGGAGGGGTATTACAAAATTTTTATCAGGTGTCAGTTTAGAGGTGTTTAAAACAACAATATTTAATAATAGGAGAAAAAAATGAGAAATTTAAGTTTAAGTTTACTTTCGTGTACACTTTTAGTGGCATTTATAGGATGTGGTGAAAACCCTGTATCTAATATGGATAAAATTACTGAAGAGAAAATAGGTACTTCAGATATTGGTCCAACCCCTAGAACAACGATTAGTGAGCCTTTATATCAAAAGTTAAGAGCTGCAACAGTACAAATAAAAACAAAAGGTGCAGAGGGGTCTGGATGGGGAACTGGTTTTTTTATCGATACTGAAGGTCATATTGTTACAAATAACCATGTAGCAGTTGGTGCTAGTGAATTACGAATTGCGATAAAAGGTGAAGAGAGATTGATAAATGCAGAATCAATAGGATATGCTGAATGTGCTGACTTGGCTGTTATCAAGTTAACTTCATCTACAAAATTACCTTCAGCTACAAATAATGCTAAATATTTAGATTGGTATGATGATTATGTAACTCCAACATTAGTTGTCGGAGTTGCAGGTTTTCCAGGGGATGTTTTAGATGATAGAAGTGGAGCAGTATTTGCATATAATGAAGGTGTAGTAAGTACAGAGACTCGTCAAATGAGTACTCCTTGGGCATCTACTGAAGCTTTTGATCATAGTGCTTTTACGAGTAGCGGAAATTCAGGTGGTCCAGTGGTTGAAGTAGCAACTGGAAAAGTTGTTGGAGTGCATTATGCTGGTAGTATAAACTCTCCTAATAGAAAATATGCTATTTCAGGGATGGAAGCAAGAAGTTTAGTAAATCGTATGATTAATGGAGAAAATATTTACTCAATTGGAATAAGCCCAGAAGTATATGTAAATAATAGTAAACAAAGTTTAGGAGTTAGAGTAAAAAATGTTGCTCCAGGCAAACATGCTGACAGAATAGGCATAAAAACAAATGATTTTATCATTGGACTAGGAGGCGATAGTTTAACCCAAGATTCAGAAGGTAGAGTTTCTACTTTAGAGAAGTACTGTAGTGTTTTAAGAACTCATAATCCAAATAATCCAAATGATGTTGAGGATAGAGGAGCAATCATATCAATAGAAATACAACGATTTACACAAGATAATAAATGGGTTACATGTGTTGGTGAAATAAATGGTGATAGTTTAACTCTAGCTGATGATAGTAGTTCTCAATGTCCAGATAGCGGAAAAATATCTTTATAATCAAAAAGCTTTAAATCCAATCTTTGAGGAACTATTATACGAAGGATATGAAGCAATTATAAGCTTGATGTATTTAATTATATCATCAAGCTTTGTTAAAAATAGCTATAGACTCAAAATTACTCCACACTCTAAATGTTTAGTATAAGCAAATTGATCAAAAACTCCAAAATGCAAAATATTATATCTTGGTTTTAAAATATCTAAATCTCTTTTTAGAGTTAAAGGGTTACAAGAGATATAGATAATTTTTTCAAACCCACTTATAAATTTTAAACTCTTCTCATCTAATCCTGCCCTTGGTGGATCTACAAAAACTGTATCAAAACAAAACTCATCCAAGTTAACATCTTTTAATCTAACAAACTCTCTTTTTTTATTTAAAGCTTGAACCAACTCTTCACTACTTAATCTTACAAACTCTATATTGTCAATCAGATTTAAAGTAGCATTCTCTTTTGCACTCTTAATAGATTTTTTTGAAATTTCAGTTGCTAATACTCTTCTAAATTGACTACTTAATACAAGTGTAAAGTTACCATGTCCACAATATAGCTCTAAGAGATCTTTTTTACTCTTTTTAATTTTATTTTTAACCCAAGCTATCATCTTCTCATTTACAAAGCTATTTGGTTGTGTAAAGCCCGTTTCATATAGTTTGTAGTGGTATTTTTTATCTAAGATGCTTAAACTTTCGTTGATATACTCTTTTGTAACTATCTTTTTAACTCCACGAGATCTTCCAATTAACTCAATATTTAAAATTTCTGCCAGTTTTTTAGCTTCTATCTCCCAAGATGCATCTATCTTTTTATGATATATTAGAGTTACTAAAATCTCATTTGTGGTTGAACAGAGAAATTCAACTGTAAAAAGTCTCTGTTTTAATATCTCATTTAGCTCTATCTCTTTTAATAGCTTTGGCATTATATTGTAAATTGTTTTGCTAACAATGGAGCAGTTTTTAATCTGTACGAGGGATTTTTTATCTAAGGTATGCATGGCATAACTTATCTTGTTTTTATCGTGAAATATACGAAATTCAGCACGATTTCTAAAATGAGACTCTTTTGAAGTGATAATATCTAGCTTATCTAATAAAAACTCATCTTTTATAAGTTCAACTTTATAAGCTAACTGCTCTTCATAATTTTTATCATATAAAGTACAACTTCCACAGAGTCCAAAATATTCACAAGTCATCGAAAGCTCTCAATAAGATTTCCAACCAGAAGGTTCCACCCATCAACTAACACAAAGATAAGCAACTTAAAAGGCATAGAAATCATAACAGGAGGGAGCATCATCATACCCATGGCCATTAAAACAGAACTTACAACCATATCAATTACTAAAAATGGTAGATAGAGTAAAAATCCTATCTCAAAAGCTGTCTTTAACTCACTTATCATAAAAGCAGGTATAGCAACACTAAGAGGAACTTCTTTATAATTTTGTGGATTTTGTATATCTCTAATTCTAAAAAATAGAGCTAAATCTTTCTCTCTTGTATTTCTAATCATAAACTCTTTAAAAGG
>JAMOMC010000153.1 GCA_027068765.1 Campylobacterales bacterium | reverse complement strand
TTCAAACACTCCTGAATTTGAGCCTTTTCTTTTGGCAAATGCAACTGTAAGATACTACAATGCAAAACGCTCAATCGACAAAGAGGAGGAGTTTTATTTTAAATATCCTCTTGATGATGAGATTTTAAAAATTGAGTGGGAAGAAGAAGTCATAAATGAAGATGAGAAAAAGTTGTATGATTTAAGAGCACATCAAAATGCCTCTTTTACTCCTATCTCTTCACTAATTCTTGATGAGAAAAAGTTTAAAAAATTGGAAAAAGAGTTTATAAACTATCTCTACCACCAAAAACTGTTAACTCTTTATAAAGTTAGCTCTTTAAAACTAGAATCACATCTAAACGAAGGGCTAGATAGATTTAAAATTCGTGTAGCAGATGTAGTTAAATTAAAAGAAGATGAAGCTGTTGAGAAGTTACGAGTCTCATTTGATAAAAAAAGGGTAGCACTTGATAAAAAATATCAAAGAGCGATAGAGAGATTAGAAAAAGAGGAAGCTGATGTAAGCTCTCGTACAACAGATACTCTTGTCTCATTTGGTATGACTATATTAGATGCATTTTTAGGTAGAAAATCTATAAAAGCAAGCACAACAAGAAGAGCAGGAACAACACTAAGAAATGCCAAAAAGATATATGATGAAAAAGATGATGTGCTTTTAGCAAAACAAAAAGTTATACAGATGCAAAATGAGATAGAAGATTTGGCAAATGAGCTTCAAGATGAGATTGAAGACTTAAGTAGTAAGTATAAGTTAGAAAATTTTGAGATTGAAAATCTATTTATCAAACCTAGACGAAGTGATATTTATGATGTAAACTTAGATATTTTATGGGAAAACAGAGTATAAAAAGATGAACAAATCACAAGACCCACTCTACCCTAATTCAAAAGATTTCTCAATGTTAGATTATGAGTGTGCATATATAGATGGTTTAAAAGTTCGCATGAACTATAAATATGTCCAAAATGCAACATTAGAGTTTTGTACAGCTGTAATTCAAAGAGGTTGGAGAAGGTTTGGGTACTACTACTTTCACCCTATTTGCAAAGATTGTAATGAGTGTAAAAGTCTTAGAATTGATGTAGATGATTTTACTCTTAGCAAATCTCAAAAAAAAGCAAAAAAAAGAAACAAAGATACCAAGATAATCATCCAAAAACCAACTATTACAAAAATGCACATCGACCTTTATAATAACTATCACAACTTTAAAAGCCAAAAAGATGGCTGGAAACAAAAGAACATAAGCTTTAGAGATTATAGAGAAAATTTTATTGAAGGTGCTGGTGAGTTTGGGAAAGAGGTTCTTTATATAATAGACAATACTTTAGTTGGGGTTGATTTGATAGATATTTTAGAAGATGGCATAAGCTCTATCTACTTCTTTTATGACCCAAAACATTCAAATCTATCTCTTGGTACGTACTCTCTTTTATATCAAATAGAATTAGCAAAAATTTTAGAATTAAGATGGATCTATCTTGGCTACTATGTTGAGGGTTGTAAGGCTTTTGCTTATAAACCAAACTTTACTCCACAACAAATTCTTGATGGATTTCCATCTGTTGATGTGAAGCCAATTTGGGTTGATGTTTGAAGTATATCGTAGTTGCTCTTATGAGTGAAGCCAAAGCTTTGATAGATTTTTTTAATCTTGTAAAAAGTGAAGATGCAAACTTTTTAATCTACAAAAATGAGAATATAACTCTAATTGTCTCTGGTATTGGCAAAATAAACTCATGCATAGCAACCTCATATCTTAAAGCAGACAATCTTATCTTAAACATAGGCATCTGTGCATCTGCATATCAAAATCATAAAATAGGTGATATATTTCAAATAGATAAGATTATAGACAAAAGTAGCACAAAAGTGATACACCACAAGAGTGAACAAAGCCATTTTAACACAGCTACAATAACCTGTTGTGATACTCCTCAAAATGACTCTAAAAAGTTTAAAAACACTCTTGTTGATATGGAGAGTTTTGGTTTTTTTAAAGCCTCAAAAAAGTTCACAAATAGCGAAAACATAATACTTATCAAGGTAGTTTCAGATAAAATCAAAGATGATATTTTAACCAAAAAAGAGGTATATGAGTTGATTTTCCCACATCTTGCATCTATAAAAAAGATACTATTTTGAAAAGTGCAGTTGTTAGTGGAGCTAGTAGTGGAATTGGATTAGCTTGTGCTAAAAAACTTCTTAAGTTAGATTATATGGTTTATGGGATTTCTAGGGATTTTTCTAAATGCACTCTAAAAGATGATAAGTTTCAAGAGATTGTTCTTGATTTACAAGATGCAAAAGAGATTAAAAAACTGAAAATTAAAAACATATCTCTTCTTATAAACTCAGCTGGAGTTGGATACTTTGCTCCTCACCAAGAGCTTAGTTTTGATAAAATTGAGCAAATGATAGCTGTAAATTTGACAGCTCCTATACTTCTTGCAAAAGTATTTTTAAAAGATTTAAAACTCCATCATGGATATATTTTTAATATAAACTCAATTTCAGGCATACAACCAGCTCTTTTTGGTGCAGCTTATGGGGCTAGTAAAGCGGGACTTAAACACTTTGGAACATCTTTATTTAAAGAGGCTAGAAAAAGTGGTCTAAAGGTTATAAATATAAATCCAGATATTACAAATACACCTTTTTTTGATAATCTTCACTTTGAGCCAACAGATGATTCTCTAACTTATATAGAGCCAGATGATATAGCAGATATTATAGAAAATGTTTTAAATTTAAGAGAGGGTACAGTTATGAGTGATATAACCATAGAACCACAAAAATTTCAGGTAAGAAAAAAGTAGTGAAGAGAGTTTTTATAAATGGCTTTGGCAGAATTGGAAGATGTGCAGCTAGGATAATTTTAGAAGATGCACAGCTTGAACTTGTTGGAGTGAATGATATTTATGATATTTTACAGATGAAACAGCTTTTTATAAATGATTCTGTATATGGAAGTATTGATAAAAAAAATATAGAAGATATTCTATTTTTCTGCGAAACAGATGTAAACAAATTAAATTTAAAAGAGTTAAATATAGATATTTTACTTCAGTGTAGCGGAGTTTTTTTAACAACTTTGCAAAATCAGATATATATAGAAAATGGTGTAAAAAAAGTTATCATCTCAGCACCACCTTCAGATGATACTCCAATATATATCTACAAAGTAAATCATGAAAACTATCTTGGAGAAGATATTATCTCAAACTCAAGCTGCTCTGCAAATGCTATTGTACCGATTTTTAAAATCATTGATGAAAATTTTAGTATAAAAAGTGCTTTTTTATCCATGATACACAGCTACACTGCATATCAAAAACTTTTAGATGTAAAACACTACTCAAAAGATATAAGGCGAACAAGATCTGCCACACAAAATATCATACCATTGGAGAGTTCAGCTGCATCTGCTGTTGGTAAATTTTTCCCTCATTTAAAAGATAAATTATATGCAAAAAGTATAAGAGTTCCTGTAGCATCTACTACTATCTATGATTTGAGTATAAATTTAGAAAAAAAAGTTGATAAAATAAAATTACAAGAACTTTTAGAAAAAGAGATAAAAAATAGATATAGAGAAACTTTAGATATAACTAATTTCCCTCTTGTCTCAAGTGATTTTATAAAAAATCCTTATGTAGCTACCATTGATTTAAATTTTACAGATATTATAGAAGATAAGTTACTAAGAGTTTTTGCTTGGCAAGATAATGAATATGGATATACAAAAGCTCTTGTTAATTTGGCAAAAGTTATTGTATAAAATAAAATCTTTATTTTTCACCAAAGTCTTCTATATATCTGTTTACACTCTCATAAATATATGGTTTCAATACTAAATCTAACTCCAAAATTGAGAGTTCTGTGAGAAAGTCTTTCATTTTTACAGCATCTTTTCTTGTAGTTAAAATTGAATCTGCACTATATTTTCTTAAAATTGCATCTAGCTCTGTTCCACTGTAATTATAGTGGTCTGGGTAGTATACTTTTTCGATAGAATTAGGTAGATATCTATCTAATCTTGCAGGTTTTGAAATCGCTGTTACTAGTACCATTCTATCTGTTTTATTTGTTATACTAACTTCTCTTTGAAAATCTCTATCTTCTACAACAATTAAATCTGCTTTTTTATAATTTTTAAAACTCTCTCTATATGGACCACTAGGTAAACAAAATCTATTTTTTAGAAAAACTGGTTTTATTAAGATATCAAACTTTTTTATAGACGATTTAGAAAAACCATCATCAAGTAGTATGACCTTTGCACCTAAAGATTTTGCTTTTAAGATACCCTCTTTTCTATCTACACTTACGATAACCGTAGCTTTTGGTAAAGATGTAGCCAAAAGCATAGCTTCATCACCACTTCTTAAGATTTTTGCAGTTATTACCCCATATTGACTTACAACTACAAGATCCTTACCTTCTCTTTTATAGCCTCTTAAAACTATGGCAACATTCTCTAAACGACTAGCTAGAGCTATGGTAAATGGAGTTTTACCGCTCCCTCCAACAATCAGGTTTCCAATACTAATAATTGGTAGACCATAATCTTTTGGAGTGGCTAAAGCTCTTTTAAAATAGACAAAAACACAGTAAACTGCACTAAGTGGAAGAAAAAGAAAAGAGATAGTTTTTTGGAGTAAATTTGGGTTAAAGAGATAATTCTCTACCCAAAAATAGAACTGATTTTTCACACTCTGCTTGCCGCTATCTCTTTAATAGCTCTACAAACATACATAACATCATCATCACTCATTCCAGAATAGTTTGGAATAGAGAGAATTTGCTGATAGTTTGTAAGAGCGACTGGAAAATCATTTACCCTAAGTGAATATTTTTGTTTATAATATGTCAAAAGATGCAAAGGAACATAATGAAGTGCCGTATAAATGCCCTGCTCTCTTAAAGTTCTTGCAAAATCATCTCTATTTTTATCAACCTTTATAATATAAAGACCATAAACATGATCTCTAATTTTTTTAGGAATACTGATATGTTTAATCTGAGATAACTCTTTATCATATATCTTTGCAATTGCAGCTCTTCTTTTTATCTGTGCATCTGCTTTTTGGAGTTGAGCTATAGAAAAAGCAGCATCTAACTCACTTGTATCATAATTTATACCAATATCAACAACATCATAAACATAACCTAAATCACCATGTTTACCCCACTCTTTTGCCTCAATAGCATGATGACGAATTAATTTTGCACGATTATAAACATCTTCACTATTTGTAGCAATAATTCCCGCATTTCCTATAGCATTTCTCATCTTTGAGCTAAATCCAAAAGTAGTTATAATAGAGCCTGTATTTCCAATTTTTTTACCATTATAACTAGCACCAAGAGCCATAGAAGCGTCTTCTATAACCAAAATTTTATTCTCTTTTGCAATTTTATAAATCTCATCTAAATCTGCACTTTGTCCCCCAACATGAGAGATTATTACAGCTTTTAGTTTTTTGTGCATATGCTTTACAAGTGCTTCTCTTAGCTTTGCAGGCGAAATGTTAAAATCATCTGATTCAATATCTACAAAAATAGGCTCTGCATCAAAATGCCTAACAGCCTCAGCAACAGTAGGAAATGCATTTACAGAACACAAAATCTTATCTCCTCTTTTTAACTCTAGAGCAAACATGCTAAGATGCATTGCAGCACTCCAAGAAGATGTTGAAACTGCATATTTACAACCTATATACTCGCATACTAAATCCTCTAACTCCTCTATTTTAGATGCACCTTTTAACGATAACACCTCATTTATAAGAGCTTTCTCCTCTTGGTCAATTGATGGTACATAAAACGGTATCTCTTTCATTCATCTCTCCTTTATAGTTTAATATCTCTTGGATATAAAAAATCATGACCAACACTACGAGATGTTAACTTCGCAATTATCGGCTGTTTTCTTTTAAATTGGTTTTTATAAATTCTCTCTATTATCAAATCAACAAGCTCATCTTCAAAACCTCTCTCTATCATCTCATCACGACTAAGCCTATTTTCAACATATTCTTTTAAAGCAGCATCTAACTCACTATAAGTGTAACCTAAATCCTCCTCATCACTTTGCCCTTCCCACAAATCAGCTGATGGTGGCTTATCTATGATACTATCACATACGCCAAGATACCTTGCAAATTCAAAAATTTCACTCTTATAGAGGTCTCCTATTGGGTTGATAGCACTTGCTAAATCTCCAAAAAGTGTTCCATATCCAAGCATAAGCTCGCTTTTGTTGCTAGTTCCTAAAACTAAAGCTCTCTCTCTTGCTGATATATCAAATAAAATAGACATTCGCATACGAGCAGAAAAGTTTCCAACTCTTAAATTTGTAGAGTTTGAATTTTCACCATAAGCTTGTAAAAGTCCAGCAATCTGCACTATCTCATACTTTAATTTGAATTTTAAAGCAAGCTCCTTAGCATCTTCAACACTACTAGAACTAGAGTAGTTAGAGGGCATCAAAACACAAATAAGCCGATCGTTAAAAGCCTTTTTAGCCAAGAGTGCCACTACAGCAGAGTCAATACCTCCGCTAAGACCAACTACACCTCCTGTAAGACCTGTCTTAAATGTCTCTTCTTTTAAAAAATTTACAAGATATGTTTGTATAAGTTCAAATCTTTTTGACATAACTCTTAGTGCCTTTATGTAATATAATAAGAATTATATTAAAGTTAATCTTAATTTACTCTTTTAGATGTATGAAAGCTACTTAAGTTGTTATTAATTTAAACTATTTTAATATAAAAGCAGATAATTTAGAA
>JAMOMC010000152.1 GCA_027068765.1 Campylobacterales bacterium | reverse complement strand
GGAGGTTTTTTACCTTTGAAAAGACTAATAAAAGTTGGATTTTCACCAACTTTTACAACTATTGATGATTTCCTCCTTTAGAGTTTGAACCACGCATCATTTGTCCAGCTCCTGAACCATCTTGAAGACGCTGTTTAATAGATTGATTTTCCATTTGTCTATTATTTTGTCCTGATTTTTGTCTATTGTTCATACGCTCTTGTTGGTGAGTTTGAAACTCATTTGTATCAATTGCACCATCAGAATTTCTATCTAATGTTCCAAAAGATGGGGCATTACCTGCATTTTTAAGCGCTTTTCCTTCAGCAGCTTTTGCTGTCATTCGTGCCTCTCTTGCAACATTTAGTTCAGTTTGTGTTATTTTACCATCACCATCTGCATCTAGATTTTCAAATGTAGGTGCATTATTAGCACCCATACCTCTTTGTTGCCCCATACCCATATCTTGACGAGAAGTTATAAAAACTGATCTCTCCTCTTGAGTCATATTTTGTAGACGACTTTGCATCTCAGTTTTGAAAGTATCTCTATCTTCTACTAAGACATTTCCTCTCATATCTATAAGTTGCTCAGTTGTCATTTGAGAAAAATCCACAGCCCATAAACTCATACCTAAAACTCCTGCTACTATAATAGATTTCTTCATGATCTATTCCTTTTATATTAAATTATCTAAAGGTAAACCTTTTAGATGTTCAAATAGTATAACTTTTTAATTACCTCAATCTTACCTATGAATTACCTAAGTATTACCTCTAAAAATACATACCAAGTGAAAAAGATAGTGTTTGATCATAAGAGATATCATCCAGTGCATAACCGTAAGAAGCTGTTGCAAATATTTTTTTTGATAGTGCATAACTATGATACCACAAGATACTCTGGCTTGCTTCAAGATTATAAACAGATTGGCTATATCTATATGAGAGTGAACTGTAGTAATTTTTTGTGATTAAATATCCACTTCCAAGAGAGAAAGAGGAGTAGTTTTTATAATCATAAGTAGGAGTATCTCCACTTAGTGTATATCCATAGTAGATAAAAATATCCTGTTTTGACGAGAGATAATGATTCCCAGAGATAGATGCAAAGTAGTCGTTTTCACTACTGTTATCAGTGATTTTACTTCCTATTGTAAACTTGAATGAGTTATTAGATAGATATGTCGTATATCCAGTAGATAGGTAGATATTGTCATCACTACTAGAGTCTTGATTGTAGTTATTTTTTGTTATTGATCTGATATTAGATAGGGAGATATTCCATTTTTTATAACGATAGTTCGCATAAAAACTCAATGATGAATCATCTTCATATACCTCATCACTTCTTAGCGTAGTGCCTATACTAAGTGTGAGTTTTGAATCTTTTGGTTTTAAAGCTTTACTAGAGTGACAACCATATAGATTAACTTTTGCATCAAAAGGGGTATTTGGACATTGATCAACACTGTTTTGGATGCCATCTAAATCGCTATCTTGATAGCCATATGCAAAATTTGAGAGCAAAAGTGATGCTAGAGCAAGTTTGGTAAATTTCATAATTTTTCTCCTAAATGTAGTGATTTTATATTTGTAAAGATATTTTAATCCTTTAGCATTACCTTAGTATTAGTATATACTTATGTTATACTTTGAGGTATGAAAATATTACTATTAGAAGATGACAAAATTTTATGTGAAAGTCTGCAAGAGTATCTTGAGAGTGAAGGTTTTTTAGTAGATGTTGCTTATGATGGAGAAGAGGTATATGATCTTACTTTTGAAAATAGATATGATCTATATATCTTTGATATAAATGTTCCAAAACAAAACGGTTTTGATGTCTTAAAAGCATTAAAAGATGCAGATGACAACACACCAACTATCTATATCACAGCATTGACAGATATAAACTCTATCTCTAAGGGGTTTGCTTTGGGTGCTGAGGATTATGTTAAAAAGCCTTTTGATCCTCAAGAGTTAGTGATTCGTATCAAGAGTAAATATTTAAAAAATGATGAGTTTATCTACTACAAAGATATTATTTACAATCCTCTAACAAAAGAGCTTAAAAAAGATGGTAAGACTATTGGGCTTGGAGAGGTGCAAAAAGCACTTTTTTATGAACTTATCACAAATATTGATAAAATCGTAAACTCATACACTTTGATAGATTTTTTAGAGCACCCAAATGCAAATGCACTTCGTGTCAATCTTGCAAAACTTAAATCAAAACTAGATTTAGATATCAAAAATATTCGAGGTCAAGGATATATGCTTGAAAAGATATGAGATAGAGTCTCTTTTAAAGAGTTTTTTTATATTTTTTACTCTTTTAGTGATTCTTCTTTGTGTGATTATCTTTCAAAACTATAAACAAGGTCTTTATAGCATTGATGATCAGATCAGATCTCAGATGAAGATATGTAGTTTTGATCTCAAATGTGAGGGGTTAGAGGTTGATTTTGTCTCAAAAACAGAAAAGACAAAATTAAGACAACTCTATAAAGATGGTGCAGTTTATAGCTTTTTTGATATTCCAACCGTTGATGATTATCTACTAAAGATAACTCTACCTCAAAAAGATTATAAAAAACGAATAAGCTTACTTCAAAATGAGCTTTTTAAGAAGTTTATCTTTTATACTTTTTTGATTGGAGTGTTGTCATTTCTGTTTTCACTATATGCATTAAGACCGCTTAAAAAAGCTCTTGATTTAAATGAAGAGTTTGTCAAAGATATACTTCATGATATAAATACTCCACTATCTTCACTGATTATAAATTTTAAACTTTTCAAAAAAGAGATAGGAGAAAATAGAAAAATAGAGCGTATGGAAAGTAGTGTATCTACAATAGTCTCTTTACAAAATAATCTTAAATCATTTTTAGACAACTCTCTTTTACAAAAAGAGAAATTTGATCTTTTTGATATAGTAAATGAAAAAATCAAATATTTCAAAATGCTATATCCATACATGCAGTTTAAAATCAAAAAACAAAAGTATCTTGTCTTTACAAACAAAGATGCCCTAAGCCGTATTTTGGATAACCTAATAAACAATGCATGTAAATATAGTAAAAAAGATGCTACTATATCTATTAGAATGGATAAAAATATACTATATATAAAAGATGATGGATATGGTATCAAAAATATAAAAAAAGTTTTTAATCGTTTCTATAAAGAGAATCAAAGAGGAGTTGGTATAGGTATGCACATAGTAAAAAAACTTTGTGATGAGTTAAAAATCGATATAGTAGTAAAGAGTAAGCTTGAAGTAGGTACAACCATATCTCTTGATTTTACAAAGGTAATATTAAAGTAATGCATCTTCTATATCATATTAAAATCAAATATTTTAGGAAAAAAGATGTTTAAAAAGATAGTATTGATTTTATTGTTAATTTATGTCAATGTTTTTGCACAAGATGACTTGCAGGCAAAAATTGCTAAACTTCAAACTTTGCCAAAAGCAGAGCGTTTTAAACTTATGAATGAGATAAAAAGAGATCTTGTAAAGTTAAATTCACAACAAAGAGCAGCAGCACTTGGAAAGCTTCGTGCTTCAATGAGAGGGAAAAACAGCCAAAATATGCAAAATGAAAATCAAAACGGTTTACGAAAACAGATGGGAAAAATGCAACACTTAAATGAAAATATACAAAATAATCAAGAGATGAGACACAAAAATCAAGAAGGTAAAAATGGTAACAAGCCCAACCAAAAACCACAGCAACCTCAAAATAGACCAGAAAATGGCAATAAAAAACATTAAATAACTTAGGAGTAGTGTGTTAAAAAAGATATCTTTTTTCCTTCTTTTTTTTATACTAACAGCATCTGCACAAATTTTAGATGATGATTTGGATGGTGTAGAAAATGGTGATGATTTGTGTCCAAACTCTGCTTTGATAGATATAGTGGATTTAACTGGATGCACAGTAGAGAAGCTTAAGCTAATACCAAAACACCATTTTAATATATCAGCTGGATATAGATATAGCAAATTTGATGACAACACTTCAGCAAATGCACAGAGCTTCTCTTTTGGGTACTATTACGAAAATTTTAGTGCCTATTTTTATACCTCTAACTTTAACCTAAATAGTGGAGAGAGTGGGATTGATGATAGTATGTTATCTTTTTATTATCGTATAAAAAGAGATAGTTTTACCTATCAGGGTGGTTTGGGTGTTTATATACCAACTTATGATAGTGTGGAAAATAAGAGTGACTATTTTGCTAAAGCAAAAGTATCTTACTATTTGGATAAATTTGATTTTTCACTTTCACTACAACATACACTTATGAGAGATGATTTTACTAAAGATAGCAGTCGTATAATTTTTAGTAGTGGTTATCAATTTTTAGAAAAATTTTATACATCTCTCTCCTATATAGATCAAAACTCAATCTATGAAGATGAGAAAAACTTACAAAACATAACACTATATGGCAACTACTTTTTCACTCAAAACTTCTCTTTATCCGGTGATATCGCTATTGGATTAAACGATAGTGCATCTGACTTAGCTTTATCTATAAATTTAGGATACTACTTTTAAAAGTTTTATATATTCACTTTTAGTTCATATAAAAAGTGTATAATTATTCGTAAGCTTGAATTATAAAATTAGGATTAGATATGAAAAAAGGGCTTTTAGCAATTAGCATCTTGTTAGTTAGTGGACTATATGCACAAAAACTAACACTAAAACAGAGCATTGATAAAGCTCTTTTAAATCATCCAGATATCAAATCATTTATGCTCAAAGTTGAACTTTCACAAAAGAGTTATGATTCATCTTTTTCTGCATACCTGCCACAGGTAAATTTGCAAGCAAACTATAACCCTTTGCAAACTTTTGCACTCCCTGTAAACGGCTTATTTCGTACAGTTGATGATGATAGTTTTGGTGTTGGGGTAAGTGTTAGACAAAAGATTTGGGATTTTTCTAAAACATCATCAACTATTAAAGCTTCAAAAGTAGATGAGGATATCTCTAAACTCTCTTTAGAAGATGCAAAAGAACTCTTAGCATATCGTGTAAAATCTCTCTACTCTCTTATGATCTTACAGCAAGAGGCTATAAGAGTGAGAAAAAAAGATTTACAGACAAAAGAGGCATTTTATAACCAAGCAAAAGCTCTTGTGCAACAAGGCATAAAAACTAAAGCAGATGAGAGTCGTTTTCTATCTTCTGTATATGTTGCACAAGATGCTTTAGCTTTAGCAACATCTTTGTATGAAAAAGCTAAAACTTCACTCTCTTTATATATAAATGAGAAGATAGAAGATGATATAGAGCTAGAAAAAGAGGTGCTTAAAAGGAGTTACAGTAGTGATATTGATATAGAAAAAGAGATTTTACAGACAAATTATCAGCTAAAAATAGACTCTTTAAATATCGAGAAAAACAGACTACTTCACAAAGCAACAAAGGCATCCAACTACGGCTCTATAGATGCCATAGCCTCATATAACCATATAGATACACTAAATAGTTATGACTCAAAACTAGTTGGTATAAATCTAAATATACCTCTTTATAGTGGAGGAAAGATAAGTGCACAGACACAAAAAGCTAAAATCTCTTTGCAGTTAGCACAAGCAAAAAAAGCTTCAAAACTCTTAACTCTAAAAGAGGATATAGAGAAACTTTTGATAGATATAAAAAGATATGATCAAACTATCAAAGCAAGAGAGGCACAGCTAGATGCTGCAAATGAGACAAAAAAAGTTCTTGATGCTAGATATAAAGAGGGTCTTGCAACTTATATAGAGGTTCTTGATGTAGCCTCTGTTGCTTTAAATGCGGAGCTAGGAGTTGTTGAAGCATACTATCAAAAAAGTATGGCGATAGATCAAATTGAATATTTAAAAGGAAGATAGAGTAATGAAAAAGATAGTTAAATACCTCATAATATTGGCAGTTATAGTAGTGGCTGGGTTGATATTTTACAATAGAGTTTATATCCCAAAAACTACATACAAAACTATCTTACCAAAAGTTGGAGATTTGAGCGTTGAAGTGTCTGGTATAGGAAATGTCAGTGCAAAAGATATCTACTCTATCAATGCCCAGATGGGAGGTAAGATTTTATCAATTTTAAGTGATGAGGGTGAGTGGGTAAAAAAAGGTGATCTGTTAGTAACTATGGATAGTGTTGATTTGCCACTACTTTTACAAGAGGCTAAAATCTCTATAAAAAAAGCAAGCTCTGAATTAAAAGCGAGTCAAAAAGAGCTTCAAAGTCTTAAAGCTCAAAAAAACTTAGCCTATATTACATACAAGCGTTATGCAAAACTTAAAAAGGACTCTTTTGCTTCACAAGCAGAGTATGATAAAGCAAAAGCAGAACTAGAGACTATAACTGCACAAATAGAAGCTACAAAAGCACATATAAACTCAGCCTCAACAGAGGTTAGTAGAGCTAAAAAAGGGGTTGAGGCACTTGAAGTAAAACTATCTCGTTACAAACTATATGCTCCAGTTGATGGATATGTGATATCTAAAAGTGCTCAGAGTGCCCAAAGTGTTGTACCTTCACAGACTATTTTAAAGATCGTTGATCCAAAAACTATCTGGATTAAGGCTTATATAGATGAGAAGATAAGTGGGGATGTGAGAGTTGGACAAAAAGCACTTATACAGCTTCGCTCACAAAAAGATAAAAAATTTAGTGCTATTGTAAAACGAATTGTTGCTCAAAGTGACATAATAACTGGTGAGAGAGAGGTTAATGTCGCTTTTGATGATCTTCCAATCCCATTTTATATCAATGAACAAGCAGAAGTTAGCATCACAGTAAAAAAGCTTAAAG
>JAMOMC010000151.1 GCA_027068765.1 Campylobacterales bacterium | reverse complement strand
ATTGAGCCACCTTTTCCACTACCTCCTGCATCTACACTTTGAGGAGTTTGAATAGAGCTATTTGATGAATTACCTCCACACCCTACTAAAAAAGTTACTAAAATTATAATTTTTAAATATCTCATCTGCCTCACCTACTCATACCCAACAATAACACCGCGACTCTCATCATAAGAGCCGCATCTATTTTTGTCTAAATCTTCTTGTGAAAGAGTTTGAATATAATCATATGGAAAAATATCCTCTTTTGTATAAACTTCACTGATATTGTTTATATCTTTTATATTTAAAACAACAAGATCTTTAAAACTATCTACATACAGATAATCATCTTTTACAGCTAAATCAATATTTCCAGGTATCTCTATAAACTTCACTTTTTTGGGCTCCTCTTTGTTGCTATTGTTAACAACATGAATCCCTTTCCCTCTCTCATTTATCAAAATAAAATCTCCATAAACATAAATCTTACCAGCTTTTGCTATCTCTCTTGGCTCTTTTACAGATGGATAATTAGCTCTTAAACTCTCATATGAGAGATATTTTGGCTTATAACATCCATTATGATCATATCTATCAATGCATCCGCTAAAAAGCGAAGCAAAAAGTATAAAATATACAATTAATTTTATTTTTTTCACTTTTTATCCTACTATTTAAATTAAAACCAATTCTTAAGTTTATATTGATAATATTGTAACACAAAAAAGTGTTTAAAAAGTGGCTAAATGCAAAAAGATAAAAAATTTACACTTCTATATGTTGAAGACGAACCTTTAATTCTGGAAAATGCCATACTCTATCTTCAAGATAGATTTACAAAAATCTATGAAGCTAAAAATGGTAAAGATGCACTAGAGATTTACCATAAACAAAAA
The DNA here is from genome assembly GCA_027068765.1 of Campylobacterales bacterium. GTDB lineage: Bacteria > Campylobacterota > Campylobacteria > Campylobacterales > QNZT01 > SZUA-1433. The sequence goes on along the minus strand of JAMOMC010000151.1, from coordinate 460 downwards.
CCAGATATTATCATCACAGATATAAAGATGCCAAAATTAAACGGTTTACAATTGTGTAAAGAGATACGAAAAAATGATTCAAACACTCCTATCATTATAACAACAGCATTTGCAGATCAAACTTACCTACTCCAAGCAATAGAGCTAAATTTGGTAAAATACCTCATAAAGCCAATTTTAGAAGAGAGTCTAAATGAAGCTTTAAGTGAAAGTTTTAACAAGATTAATAACAGAGAAAAGAGTGTTGTAAGATTAAGTAAATTGCACTATTTTGACTCTTTTAATAAAACCCTTTTTTATGAAAGCACTCTCATTAAACTATCTCCTCTTGAGATGGAGTTTTTAACTTTTTTAATAGCTCAAAAAGATAGAATACTCTCATACAAAGAGATTGAAAACTATATCTGGGAGGGAGAGCATATGAGTGAAGATGCCATAAAAACATTAGTCAAAAATCTTC
>JAMOMC010000150.1 GCA_027068765.1 Campylobacterales bacterium | reverse complement strand
CTAGGAGTCTGTCGGATTAAAGCAAATCAAATAAACAGCTAAGAAGTGCTAAAATAGATATATGAAACCATTTAAAGCATCCAATAGAAATCAACCTTTTTTATTACCACCAAGTATTGAAGATTGGTTACCACAAGAACATTTAGCAAGATTTATAGTAGAGACGGTAGAACAATTAGATTTATCAAAAATACAGAGTCAGTATAGTGGCAAAGGTAAAGATGCATATGATCCTCAAGTGATGCTATCTTTATTGTTTTATGGATATGCTACAGGGATATTTTCAAGTAGGAAGATAGAAAGAGCTACATATGATTCAGTAGCATTTCGTTATATATCAGCAAATACTCATCCAGACCATGACACAATAGCAAACTTTAGAAAAAGATTTTTAAATGAACTTACAGATTTATTTGTACAGATACTGTCTATAGCACAAGAGATGGGAGTACTTAAAGTAGGTAAAGTCAGTTTAGATGGAACAAAGATGAAAGCTAATGCGTCTAAACATAAAGCACTTAGTTATGCGTATGCTACTAAATTACAAAAACAACTTGAAGATGAAGTTCAAATACTGTTGGAAAAAGCAAAAACTGCTGATAATGAAAATGATAACGATGGTATGAATATTCCTGAAGAGATAGCAAGAAGAGAAGACCGCCTTGAAGTTATAAAAGCTGCAAAAATAAAGATAGAACAAAGAGCAAACGAACGACACTTTCAAGAACTTCAAGAGTATGAAGAGAAAATCAAAAAGCGTGAGGCTAAAGAGAAGCTAACTGGTAAAAAAATAGGTGGTAAAAAACCACAACCACCTAAGAGTAAAGAACCAAACCCAAAAGACCAAGTAAACCTAACAGATGAAGAGTCTCGTATTATGCCAATATCTGGTGGAGGGTATATGCAAGCTTATAATGCACAAGCTTCTGTTGAACATGATAGTCGCCTTATTGTTCATCAACATGTTACTCAAAATGTTAATGATAAAAAAGAGATAACACCAACACTTAAATGGTTTAAAGATAATCCATCTCTAATGCCAGACTCAATGTTAGCTGATGCAGGCTACTTTAGTGATGATAATGTCACACATTGTATGAATGAGAAAATAACACCATATATTTCATTTGGAAAAGAGCAACATAACCAACCACTTGAAGATAGATTTGCAGAAATTCAAGCATTATCAGAAAATGCAACAGATGTTGAAAAAATGAAACATCGTTTGCAAACTAAAGAGGGTAAAGAGATATATTCTCAAAGAAAAAGCACCGTTGAACCTGTATTTGGTATTATAAAACATGTAATGGGATTTAGACAATTTATGCTTAGAGGGTTTGA
>JAMOMC010000149.1 GCA_027068765.1 Campylobacterales bacterium | reverse complement strand
TATAATGCACCCTTTTTTCAAGACCAGCAAATCAGATTTTTTAATTCCACCACTTTATGATACCTTCTGTAACAGTTTTTCTCCTTTAGAATTTAAATTATTAACAGTTTGATAATAAACTTCATCTGGAGTTTTATAATCAATTGTTGAATGTAATCTTCTTTTATTGTATAAATTCATATATCTTTCAATAGCTCTATTTAAATCTTTTATGTTTTTGTATTCATTAAGATATATCTCTTCATATTTGATACTTCTCCAGAATCTCTCTATGCAAATATTATCTATAGCTCTGCCTTTACCATCCATTGAGATTTTAATTTTGTGTCTTTTCAAAATACCTGTATGTGCTTTAGAAGTGTATTGACTGCCTTGATCTGTGTTAAATATCTCTGGTTTTGGATAAAGTGCTAATGCTTCTTTTAAAACCCTTGTTGTTAAAGACACATCCATTGTATTAGATAACTTCCAAGAGAGTATTTTCTTAGAGTGCCAGTCAATTATAGCTGCTAAATAAACAAATCCTTTCTCAAGCTTTATATATGTGATATCTGTACTCCAAACTTGATTAATTTTATCAATTACAACTTGCCCAGCATAATTTCTAAACTCTTTTAAAAGATACTCATATTTATAATGCTCATTGTTCGCTATAGTTGTCTTTGGCTTAGGATATAAGGCTTCTATACCCATATATTTCATAGCTTTTTTAATAATTTTCTTACCAACATTGTAGCCATCTTTGAGAAGTTGTTTGTGGATTCTTCTATATCCATAAAATGGAAAATTACTATAGATATTATTTATTGCATCTAGCAGATTTAGCTCTTTTGGTGTGCTAAATATTTTGATTTTCTGATAGTACAAAGATGACTTGCTTACATGTAAAAGTTGGCACTGTTTATTTAAAGATAAATTATGCTCAGTATCAATAAGAATTTTCCGTTCTTTAGATGATACCAAGCTTACGAGCTTTCCCTCTAAAAAATCCTTTTCTATGGTTAAATTACCAACTTTCTTAGCTAAATTATCATTGCTTTTTTGAAGAATTTCAATCTCCTCTTTGTACTCTTTAACTACAGCACTTTTATCGAATGCTAAGCTCATATTTTCTAAAAATTGCTTTTTCCAATTAATCAGGTTTTTTGGAATAATCTCATATGAACTTGCTATCTCATTAATCGTTCTCTCACCCTCTAAAACTTCTAAAACTAGTTTAGCTTTGAACTCTGCACTATATGTTTTTCTTTTTGTACTCATCTTTTATCCCTTCTTCTCTTCTTTATATTTTAACATTTTGGAATATAAATACTAGTTTTATTGGTTTGATTTTTGGGGTACATTATA
>JAMOMC010000148.1 GCA_027068765.1 Campylobacterales bacterium | reverse complement strand
AGCTACGAATTAGGCTTAGTAGAAGAGGTGTTAACAACAAAATTCGCAGGTCACAAAAATCAACTCTCTTTCAAATATAATGCAATGGATAGATATCGCATCCTTGCACTCCTAAAACATAAAGATACTCTAGATGCAAGAGAAGAGATTTTAAAAAAGTTGGCTATTTTGTTAAAAGGTGCTGTGAAATATCAAAATCTTGAGTTGATTGATTTTTGTAAAAAGATTGAAATGGATAATTAATCCAAGGTAAACCTCCGGCTCTGCCGGAGGACTCCCAAAATTTGATAATTCCGAGAGTCAATTTGATATCATATTCAAGGAACCGCTCAAAGTTTCAAAGAATAAGGATAACAAAGATGACAAGTATACAACAAAAAACAAATCATACAACGTGGGAATGCAAATATCATATCGTATGGATCAAAGTATAGGAAGAAAAAGCTTTATAAAGAGCTGAGACAATATCTGGGAGAGATGTTTAAAGATTTAGCATTACAAAGGGAATGTAAAATAGAAGAGGGACATTTGGTGAGTGACCATGTTCATATATTAATATCAATACCTCCAAAATACTCAGTTGCAAAGATAGTTGGATTTATAAAAGGGAAAAGTGCGATATCAATAGCCCGAACATATGTAGGAAGGAAGAAGAATTTTACAGGACAGCATTTCTAGGCAAGAGGGTATCATGTTTCAACAGTGGGAAGAGATGAGGCAATGATTAGAGAGTATATCAAACATCAGGAATCAGAAGATCGTAGGATAGACCAGTTAGATTTATATTGAGTCGCCACCTTAAAAAGCAATTAAATTCTTAAGATTTTACAAACTTTTTTGGGAGCGTTAGAGATTCTGTGTCAATCCGATAGAATACAATATTCAAAAGGATTAAGATATGGACTTAAAGGATTTCCTGAAGCAATTAAATCGGTATTTCCTAAAACAGAAGTACAGCTTTGTGTAGTACACCAAATAAGAAACTCCCTTAAATACGTAGCTTCTAAAAATCAGAAAGAGTTTGCTAATGATTTAAAACTCATTTACAAAGCTGATACCAAAGAGATGGCTGAGCTTGAACTTGATAACCTTGAAACTAAATGGAGTAAAAAATATGGTATAGTCATCAAATCTTGGCGTAATAATTGGGAGAATTTATCTCTTTACTTTCAATATCCAAAAGATATTAGAAAGGTAATTTATACTACAAATATCATTGAATCAGTATACCACCCCAAAAAGTCAAGACAATTTTTTCTAAAATCTAATTCTCTTTATTTCATGTTACCTTATGCTACATTTTTATCTAATTTGTCATAGTTCTCATTATTAATTTTTAAACTCTTATGG
>JAMOMC010000147.1 GCA_027068765.1 Campylobacterales bacterium | reverse complement strand
GGTATGAGTAAAAAAGATAAGCTATTAAAGAAATTTTTACAAACACCTATCAAAAAAGATTTGACTTTTAGTGAATTGTCAACTCTTTTGCTTTCTTGTGGTTTTGTAAAGCTCGAAGGTAGTGGCTCGGCAGTGAAGTTTTATCATAAAGAGAAAGATCTCTTAATTAATCTTCATAAGCCACACCCTTCTGACATTTTAAAAGTTTATATCATCAAGCAAATAAGAGAAAAGATCAAGGAGGTGTGTAGTGACTAGTACCATTGAATACAACGGATACATAGGAAGTATTGAGTATTCTGCTGAAGATAAATGCTTTTTTGGAAAACTAGAGATGATCGATGATTTAGTGACTTTTGAAGCAACAACAGCAGATGATTTAGAAACAAATTTTCACAAAGTAGTAGATGAATACATAGAGACTTGTAAAGTGCTTCAAAGAGAGCCACAAAAAACCTACAAAGGTGTTTTTAATGTACGCCTAGAGCCATCTCTTCACAAAACAATCTATCAAGAAGCACTAAAAGCTGGGATGAGTCTCAATGCTTTTGTCAGCAAGGTTTTACAAAAAGAAGTCTCGCAAAGGAGCTAGGAGGCTTTAACTTTTTTATAATTTTGGTAGGGGGTCGAGAATTCAACTTAACTTTTTCCAAAATTTAAATCCGAAGTGCAATTTTTGAGTTGAAAAATCATAACACATTTTTCTTAAGCTGCTTATTTTTGCTCATAAAAAACTTCATTTGGAGTTCTCCAATTTAAAGATTTTCTTGGTCTATTATTTAACTTATCTTCTATTATTTTCTTACCTTTTATAACACCAATTATAAAACCAATGATTGGAAACAAAAAAACTATATTTCCAAATCCTACAGATATCAGAGGAAGTATATTATTAGTAAAAAGTCTCATAGAACAAGATAAATTTAAAGCAGTGATAGATAGAAAATTTTCGCTAGAACAAATAGTCGAGGCATATAGGTATGTTGAGAAAGGACAAAAAATAGGAAATGTAGTCATAACTGTGGAACATAATAACAAGACCTAATGAAATTGGAATACTTGTCATTAAGTATATTAAAAAGACAATAAAAATCTTTGGAGAGAAAAGTTTAACCGTTTAATTAGTAACTGCCAAAGTATTAGACTTTGTCAGTTACTTTCAAATAGTTATCCAAAATCAATTTTAGATAGACTTTGTCTGCACTATTTATAAGAACTTCATCAAAGTCTGTTCTAGTTTTGTCATCCACGATTGAGTCAAAACTTCTAAATAGAAGAAGTGTTGTATTGTCAATATCTTTCACAGTGTTAAATATATCTTGAATATCCAAATCAATTATCTCTTTGTCAACCA
>JAMOMC010000146.1 GCA_027068765.1 Campylobacterales bacterium | reverse complement strand
CACCTTGATATTTTTTTGAATGAACTCTTTTCAAAATAGCTCCTATTTTCAATTTTAAAAATATTAGCATAATTTTTTATTTTTTCCCACCCTATTACCACCCATATTTGATAAAACATGATAGAACTTGATAAAGTATAATATGATAATGATGTTTAATGAAGTGTTGTGTGGTAGGCTTTAAGTGACATTTATAACAGATATGACTATAAATGTAAAAACCTATTTAAAGGGTTCTAATCCCCTACGGGTCACCACACTTTAACATCTTTTAAATCTCAAAATAAACTTGGAGTCAGAGTTCAATTCTTAACTCCTGTACCAAGTTAAACACTCAAGTTTAAAAAAGCAAACACTGCTAAACTAATCCTTTTTCTTTTGAAATTCTATCGCCACAAAGGGAAAATGAAGAAAAATATTTAGTTTAGATAAAATACTTGACCCTATTTGTCTTATTTGCTTGGATATAAACTTTTAAGATGTCATAAAGGTGTGGCTTATGAAGATTAAAGATTTTGTTCTCTGGCTTTATCTTTTTTACTTTTTCTCTTACCCTTTATCGGTGCATTTCCTCTCTCTTTAACAACTACTTCACCTTTAAGAGCAAACCCTTCTATTTGTTCACATTCAAGCTTAATATTACATCGTTTTTCGATTAAAGCAAAATGTGCCTTGTCCTCTAATCCTATAAAAGAGATAGCCACTCCTGATTTATCAGCTCTACCAGTTCGTCCTATACGATGAATATAATCAACAGCAGACCTTGGAAGATCAAAGTTTACAACACAAGAGATATCATCTATATCCAAACCCCTGGATGCAATATCCGTAGCAAATAAAATATGGGTCTTTTTATCTTTAAACTCTTTTAATGTCTGGGTTCTCTCCTCTTGAATAAGATCTCCATGAAATGAGTCAGATTTATATCCATGTTTTTTAAACTTAGCTGCTATATTATCAGCAGCTCTTTTGTTTGCCATAAATACTAATACACTTTCCCATTTTTGGGTATCCAATAGATGCCGAAGAAGAGGACCTCTGTTTTCACGATTTACCTCAATCGCTCGTTGTAAGATTTTCTCCACTATTGGCTTGTCATCATCTTCAATCTCTATATGAATTGGATTTTTAGTAATTTTAGAGACAATATCAACCATTTTTTCAGGATAAGTAGCTGAGAATAGAAGATTTTGGCGTTTTTGGGGTAGTGATTCCAGTATAAGTTCAAGCTCCCCGGCAAATCCAAGATCTAACATTTTATCCGCTTCATCAAGTACAAAAAATTCAAGCTTAGAAAGGTTTAACTGCCCTTTTTGAAGAATATCTAACAATCTTCCTGTTGTTGCAACCACAATGTCACACCCTTGCTGAATATCATACATCTGATCGCCAATACTTTCACCACCAATAATACTAAGCACTTTTGGTATATTTTCTAAATTTGCACTAAAAGTATCAAAAGATTGGGCAACTTGAAGAGCTAACTCCCTTGTGGGTGTGAGTACGAGTGTCCTGATCTTTGCTTTTCCTTCATAATTTTCTCTTGACCACAATTCTAAAATCGGCAAAACAAAACTAGCAGTTTTGCCACTACCCGTCTTTGCTCTTGCTAAGATGTCATTTCCAGAAAGTACAAGCCCAATTACCTTCTCTTGAATAGGTGTTGGTGCAGTATAACCACTCTTTTGAAGTGATTGTAAAATTTTCGGTGAAAGGTTTAATTTAGAAAACGGCATCTAATACTTCTTATTTGTATTTACAATTATATCTTTTTCACTAAGGTTTTCAGTGAGACTTATAATATTTCTAAGAGAAAAAAGTTTTAGTTTTTCACTTTTTTCTTTTTTAAGTTCATTTGAAAACTTATTTTTAGAAAATATCACAAAAGTATCGATATCAAGCTCCGCCTGTTTGCATTTCTCTTTTAGCTTTGAAAGCTCACTCTTACCTGCCTTTGCTTTTGAATATTTACAACTACCTGCAATCAACTTACCTGATTTTGTTCTTGCTAATATGTCAATCTCAACATTTTTATCCCAATACGACCCAACTTTTTCTACCCAATCATCTTTATCAAAACTATTTTTTACAAGCTCCATTGCTAATCGCTCATAAATAAAATCACTAAACCCTTGCTGTTTATGACTCCAATGCTTTTCAACTTCTTTATACTCACCCTCTTTAATACCTTTATAATAAGGAGAAATGCAAGAAAACCAAAAACGCATAAAGGGCTGAGTAAAAAGAAATTTATCTGATACTTCTTCTTCCTTATCGACTGGATTTTCTACTGATTGCTCAAGAGTTAAAAGTCCATTATCAACAAGAAAATCTATAGATCTTTCACCTTCCCCTCTCCCAACATTAGCTCGTTTAAATGCAGAATGCTCTCGCCTATCTCCAGTTGAAATCGCACTTAAGAGAGCATGGTAAGTATGATTACTCTTAGTGATAGTTGTGATATCCGCATGAATATATTTATAATTTTTTAAAATTTTCTCTTCTATCAATGTATCCAAAGAGTAAGATAGATTTACACTCCAACCCATCCCACCAAAAACGGCAAAATATTCTATAGCTCGTTCAAGATCCGTGGCACTGTTTTGAAAGCAAAATGAGCGAAATTGTTGTAAAAATGTTGAATGTTTTGACATAAGAATGAAACCTTGATTTGTTTTGGGAATTATAGCTTAATTATGACTCATATTTCTATTGTTATCATACTTAATGGGCAAATATCAACAATATTTTATTCTAATGTAGGAAACCTTGTCCTCAGGGCAAGGTCAGAGTTCAAAGGTTTTACCGTTTGAACTCTTGATAGATATAATAAAAACAGGGGATAGATTGTAACTATAAAAAGGAGTTACAATTGAGTAGATTTAAAAGGTTATCAGAAAGTATATGGCATTGCCAGTATCATATAGTCTGGGTTCCAAAATACAGGAACAAGATATTAAAGGGAGAGTTAGCAAAAGATGTAGAGGAGTTAATTAGGGCATATTCAAATCAGAAGAAGTGTGATATTGTAGAGTTGAATGTGCAAATAGACCATGTACATCTTTTAGTTATGATACCACCAAAGATATCAATATCGGATTATGTTGGAGCATTAAAAGGAAAATCAGCGATACGAATACTAAATAAATATAGGAATTTGAAACAAAAGCTATATTGGGGAAATCATTTTTGGGCAAAAGGTTATTGTGTTGATACAGTTGGCCTTGATAGTGAGATGATACGGAAGTATGTAAAGCATCAAGATAGAAAAGAGAAGAGGGCTGAACAGCAAAAGTATCCCCTTCAAGGGGTTTTCAATACCTGCCTCTCTGGGGTAGGATTTTTATTTCTGCACCCTCACCAAGATTGATAATATGGTCATGATGATTTAATTGTAATAACTTGTCTTTCAAAATATCATAAAGTTCATCAGATATGAAGCCTTTGTAGATTGTTTTTTTAGAGTCTTGTGTTTTTGTATCTTGAATTCTAAATATCTCTTTTTTTTGCATTAATGAGGATAGAATCAAGTCTTGCACTAGTTCATTATCTTTATATCTTTAGTGTACTAAAATACCTTTTTTTTCATTGTCTACAGCAAGTTTTTTTAGCATACTTACTGCATTGACTTCACTATAAAGGTTTTTTCTTATTTCATGATTTATCATAGAAGAGAGAACAGCTGTTATGTTGTTTAATAGTTTCGGAATGCTCTTTTTTTGAAATTCTATCAAATTAAATGGTTAAAATCCCCTACGGGTCACCATTTTAAACTTTTAATCTTGAAATTATTTAGTCAATAACCTAACTAATCAATATTTACTAAAATATAAATAATTTACTTTTTAAATATAATTTGCTAAAATCTGATTAAAATTTTTTTAACTCAGGAGATATTGTGGTACGAATTTTTACTCTGTTTTTAATTGGGGCTTTTTTATTTTCAAGTTTACAAGCAAAAAGTGACCATTTGATAGGGTTAAAACTTGGCTTGACCTCTATTGAAAATGAAGATGGATGGAATTTTGAAAAAAGTTCATTTTTTGTTGATTTTACCCCTGATACTTCTACTGTTATTAAACCTAGAATTGATTTGGGTTATATTAGTATTGATGGTCGTGTTAATTCACTTTTGCAATTTGCTTTAAATGGTGTTTATGATATTGATTTAAATAGTAGATTAACTCCTTATCTTTTAGGCGGTATGGGGTATGAGAAAGTCTCTGGTGAGGTTGAAAATTTTAAAAGTCATCCATATTTGCAAGCTGGTTTTGGGCTTAGATACCCTCTTTTGAAACATGTCTCTTTAGTTGGTGAGTTTAGGGCATTGAAGATACTTGGAGATGGTGATGACAATGAGGATAATGAGTTTGCATTGATGTTTGGTGTAAGTGTTCCTCTTTTTGTAAAAGTAGAGAGAGAAGCTAGAGCTAAAATATCAAAACGCTCAAATGAGATAATAATCGAAAATCCTGAACCTGCTTTTTTAGATAGCGATGGTGACGGTGTAGAAGATATACTTGATAGATGCAAGTATACACCTAAAGGAGAGAGTGTTGATAGTCATGGATGTATGAGTTCAAATGCGATTGTTCTTCCCGATGAAGTTAGCTATATTGAAGATGAGGTAGTATCATCTTCTGTAGTTCCTGCGATTTTTCCATCTTTTAAAAATGAGCAATCAGAAGTAACTCCAAAACAAATTAGTATACCAAAATCAAATCGTAAAAATCTTAAAATTAATTTTGAGTCAAGTTCGGCAACAATTTTGACAAATTCAAAGCAGAGAATTAAGGATTTTGCAGCTTATTTAAAAGATAATTCAAACAAAAGAGTGACGATTGAAGGCTACACAGACAACAGCGGCATAAGAAGTAAAAATTTTGCTCTCTCCACAAAAAGAGCAAAAGCGGTTCGACAACTTCTTATATCTTATGGAGTAAAGGCATCTAGAATAAAAGCAGTTGGGAAAGGTGATTTAAACCCAATCGCAGATAACGATACAGAAATAGGACGAGCAAGCAACAGAAGAATAGAGGCGGTAATAAAATGAGAAAAAAGAGTATGAAAAAAATATTTTGTATATCAGTTGCCACTATTTCACTATTTTTGAGTGGATGCGGTCAAGATAGAAGTCAAGATGATGAGTTATTTGGTTTATCTTCAAAGGGAGCTAAAAAAGAGTGGATTACTGAAAGCTTGAAAGCAAAAGTGATGATAGATAACGGTTTTGTTTATATTCCTGGTGGGTTTGATGTGGATGGAGATGGAAAAGATGAGGGTGGATTTTGGCTCTCTGTTTATGAAGCTAAAGAAGATAAAGGGCTAAATAGCGAGATAAGTTTAAAAAATCTTGATAGTGTTCAATCTCTTTTGATAGAGCATTTTAAAGTTTTTGATCCCAAAGACGAGTACCAGAGGTTCAATAAAGACTTAACAAATGAGAGCAAATTTTCAACTAAGTTAATTCGAGATGTAGAGGGAATTGATGTAAAAAAGGTGATTTTTAGTGAAGAGGGAAATATTTCAAAAGAAGTTAGTCCTCTTGAAGCGGTTATTTCACTTGAAAACTCCCAGATACAAGATGGTGAAAAGATTTCTCTTCCTAGCGAAAAACAGTGGATGCAACTTGTAAAATTGGTTATTAATAATCCAAAAAACTGGACTGAAGATAAGGTAGGAGAAGGCAAACTTTTTCAAGGAGACAAATATGGCATAAGCAACAGAAGATACTTTGTCATAGAAAACTCTATTTTAGGTGTTGATGAATTTGTACCGACAAGCTACTCAGTAGATGTTTATGATCTATCTGGTTCGGTTGCTGAGTGGACATCTTGTATGATTGAAATTGGAGATAGGTTTTTATCAGGAACAGAGGGAGAGAAAGAGTACAATGATGTAAATAATGCTCCATTTTGGTTAAAACCAGCACTCCAAGATGATACACCATTAAATTCAATTCAAGGTGCAGGAAAATACCATGACGGTTATTCAAAAGCGGGCGCAACTGATACTTTGGTCATCAATGAAAACAATACAACAGGAAATGTTAGCGAATATGCCGTAGTGGCTCGTGGAGGGTCAAATTCGATAGATGATGAGATGTTAGTTGGAATTGGTGCTTCAAAATTATCTTATGGAGCTGGATATAAAGGTCCAACAGTAGGTTTTCGTGCTTCGAGTGATTATCTTTATTGATTAAATTTTAGGCACTTTATTGTAATATACTTCTAGTAAAGGTATGAAATATGAGTGAATTTATAGCAGAATCGATAGAGTCAAAAAATGCTCTTAATATGGCAACTCTTGCCGCAGCACTCCCTGTGCAGATTTTAATTTTTGGAGAAATTGGTACAGGGAAAAAAGCACTTGCTCGTAAAATATCTCCAAATGCACTCCTTTTTGATGCACAAAAATTACAAAAATTGATGCTAAATAACTCTATAAATTTTAATGATGATAAGAATTCCACTTTTATTATAAATGATATTGATAAGATTAACAACATTAGACAATTTGTAGAAAAATTAGAAGCAAATTATATAAAGATAGTGGCAACAGCATCAAGTGAAAAAGATAGTTTTAGTGAAAAATTTGCAGTAAGAATCGATATAGAGCCACTAGCTAAAAGAAATGCAGATGCAAAGGTTCTTAGTAAGTATTATCTAAAAGAAGCAAATAAACTTTTTAATACAGATATAAAAATAGATGATATAAAAGTAGATATGTCAAGAAATAGTATCTCATTAAAAGAATCAATTTACAAATGTGTTGTTTTTGAATCTTTAAATTTAGAACAAGTTCAAACTCTTCTTGAAAATTTTTTATTAAAAGAGATGGATAAAAAAAGCGACTATAAAGATTTACTTCAGATATTTGAAACACCGCTTATAAAAGCTTCAAGGATAAAGTATAAAAGTCAGCTACAAATGGCTCAAAAATTAAACATAAACCGAAACACTCTTCGCAAAAAAATTAACCAGTATGGCTTGGGGGATTAAAGAAGATGCAAAAATTAAATGAAAAATTTCTTGAAGATGATTTAAATCCATTTATCATATTTAATAGTAGTGGAAAACTATTGCAGTACAATTTGGAAGCTGAGTATCTTCTCTCTTTTGTATCACCAAAAGAGCTTTATGAGTTGGCTGTAAATCATGCATCTCAAAGCTTTGGAACAAAGGTAAGCCAAATAAGTCTTAGATTTGATAGATATGCTTTTTGTGCCTTACTTGTAGGGTATTTGGATGATGATATTATAGGTATTAGGCTTTATAAAGAGATGAAAAATAGCACTTTAAAAATTAAAAAAGATAACTTAACAATTGTAAATATCTTCACACTCATACAGTTATCAAAAAATAGTGTACTTTCAAACAATAAACAAAAAACTTCAGAGTCATTTGACCCAACAATCCCAGAGATGAAACTAAATGTAGAGAAGTTTCTAAAACTTTTAAATAGAGTATTTGAAGAGTATTTAAACTCAAAAGAGATGGACATAAGAGTCAGCTTAAAGATAGGGCGAAACATGCTTATAGAAGGAAAATCTTACTCTTTATGCAATATCACGATACAAGATGGAGAACCAAATAGACAACTTAACGATACAATACACACTTTAGCCAATGAAGCCAATGTTATAGTTATCATAAAAAATGGTAAAGTTATAATTGAATTTCCAATCATAACATAAAAAATAAAAATTAACTAAGTAAGTTTTTATTGAAATAATTTAAGAAAATTTAACTACAATATCGTTGTTATTCAAAATTAAGGAGTTGGAATGAAAAAAATAAGTTTAAGTTTAGCGGCAATTGCTATGATAGCAACCGTAGCACAAGCTGAGATAAAATCGGAGAGTTTTGGTGGTAGTGCAAGTTTGTTTTATGGAACAAATGATGCTAGTAATGGTGATCTTTTTAATAAAGGCACATCATATGGAAATGTTGCAGTCCAATTGGGTGGTACAGCATTAGTTGGCTCATGTGATACATGTGTAAAATTAAATTATGGTATTACTGGTGTTTCAACTATGGGTCTTGAGAATACACTTGTTGGCTCTACTTGGGTTAATCATACAAATGGCTTAAATGATGGTGTTTGGATTGATACATTAAATCTTACTTTCAACCCACTAGATGGCATCTCAAATACAACTTTGGTAGTTGGTCGCCAAGCACTTGCAACTCCTATGGTATTTACAGAGACTTGGAATATAGCTAAAAATACATATGACGCAGTAGTTGCTGTAAATAATGACATTGAGAATACTACTCTTGTTGCTGGTTGGATTGGAAGAAGTAATATTGCAGGCGGTTCAACTGTAAATGTTGCAAACATTGGTGATGGTTTTAGTAATTTTTTAACTCCTGAAGGTGCATATGCTGTAGGAGCTGTTACTACACTTATTCCTACTGTAACTGCACAAGGGTGGTATTATATAGCTCCAAGTACTGCAACTGTTGGATGGCTTCAAGCTGAGACAGAGTATGCAGGCTTTTCATTAGGAGGTCAGTATGGATTGTTAGATGGTGCTGATAATTCAGACGGTAATGCAATTGGTGTAAAAGTTGGCTATAACTATGAAGGTGTAGGTTTAAGTGCAGCATATTCAACAGTAGATGCGATGACAGGAACTTCTGCAGCTTTAGGATTTGTTAACCTTGGTGGTGCTCAAACTCCATTATATACAGCAGGTTGGTGGAATGTAGGTGGACAAGGTGCACAAGATACAGATGCATTTAATTTAACTGCTACATATGGGATAGACGGTATCGCAGATCTTGGACTTTTCTTTACAAACTGGGAAGAACAAGCTAGTGGAAATGCAGTAAATGAAATCGCTGTAACAGCAGGTAAATCTATAGATAATTTAGATATTACTCTTGCATATGTTAATACAGATGATGACTCTATTGCTGATGCTCAAAACGACATCCAAGCTTACTTCACATATAACTTCTAATTTAATTTTATGTTAGCCAGCAAGGCTAACATAAAATATCTTTATAAAAATCTTAAAAAATACATTGCTCAAATAAAATATAGTTAAAAAGCTAATTTACTACTTAAGCTAAGATAAATAAAAAAAAGATAAAATGTTATCTTTAATTAAATAGACTAGTAAATAATTTAATTTAAATAAATTAAGGAAAATAACTTGAGTAAAAAAGTCATACTTATTTGTGAAGAATCTAAATGAGTAGTATATTAAAATTAATTGGTAGAGAAAAAGAGTTGTTTTACCAAGATATTAATAATTATGAAAATGAATTAAAAAATATAATTTCTTCGTCAACTTTCTTAGTTATAGGAGGGGCAGGCTCAATAGGGCAAGCTGTAACAAAAGAAATTTTCAAAAGAAATCCAAAAAAACTTCATGTTGTAGACATTAGTGAAAACAATATGGTAGAGCTGGTTCGAGATATAAGAAGCTCACTTGGTTACATAGATGGAGATTTTCAAACTTTTGCTTTAGATATTGGTTCCATTGAATATGATGCTTTTATAAAAAATGATGGTAAATATGATTATGTACTTAACCTTTCAGCACTGAAACATGTACGAAGTGAAAAAGACCCTTTTACTCTTATGCGAATGATAGATGTAAATATATTCAATACAGATAAAACATTGTTGCAGGCTATAGAGAACAAAACTAAAAAATACTTTTGCGTTTCAACAGATAAAGCAGCTAACCCTGTAAATATGATGGGTGCATCTAAAAAAATCATGGAGATGTTTTTAATGCGAAGAAGTTTAGATATAAAAATCTCAACTGCAAGATTTGCAAATGTTGCTTTTTCTGATGGTTCACTTCTGCATGGGTTTAATCAGCGAATTCAAAAAAGACAACCTATCGTTGCTCCAAATGATATAAAAAGATATTTTGTAACTCCTAAAGAGTCTGGTGAGCTTTGTTTGATGTCTTGTATTTTTGGTGAAAATAGAGATATATTTTTTCCAAAATTGAGTGAAGATTTACATTTGATTTCATTTGCAGATATTGCACTCAAATATCTTGAAAATTTAGGGTATGAACCATACTTATGCAAAGATGAAAATGAAGCAAGAGAAAAAGTAAAAACTTTACCAGATGAAGGAAAGTGGCCTTGTCTTTTTTTTAAAAGTGATACAACTGGTGAAAAAGATTTTGAAGAGTTTTTTACTGATAATGAAACTTTAGATATGGACAAATTTAAAAACCTCGGGGTGATAAAAAATGATGCAAAGTTTGATGAGATATTATTGGACGAGTTTACACAAACTATAAAAAAGTTAAAAAATGATAAAGCATGGGCAAAAGATGAAATAGTAAAGTTGTTTTTCAAAATGATTCCAGATTTTGGTCACAAAGAGACGGGTAAATATTTAGATGGGAAGATGTAACCATGTATCAAAATGTAGTTGATTTTATCCAAGATATATATAAAACAAAAGAGTTTTTGCCTCTTCATGAGCCAAGATTTTTTGGAAATGAGAAAAAATATGTTAATGATACTATAGACTCTACTTTTGTATCAAGTGTAGGTAAATATGTAGATCAATTTGAACAGATGATTGCTAAGTTTGTAGGAGCAAAATATGCTGTTGCTACTTCAAATGGAACGGCAGCTTTGCATATAGGTCTGAAACTTGTAGGTGTAGATGAAACCTGTGAAGTGATAACTCAGCCTCTTACTTTTATAGCAACAGCAAATGCCATAAGTTATTGCAATGCAAAGCCAATTTTTGTAGATGTTGATAAAGAGACACTTGGATTATCGCCAGAAAAATTAGAACTGTTTTTAAAAGAGTTTAGTTTTATTAATAGTGATGGAGAGTGTATAAATAAAACTACAAATAAAACTATCAAAGCATGTGTTCCTATGCATACATTTGGACATCCATGTAAAATTGATGAGATAGTAAATATTTGTGATAGATACAATATAGCAGTGGTTGAAGATGCTGCTGAATCTTTAGGAAGTTATCATAAAGGCAAACATACTGGCTCTTTTGGCAAAATTGGTGTTTTTAGTTTTAATGGAAATAAGATTATCACAACTGGTGGTGGAGGTATGATAGTAACAGATGATGAGGCATTAGCAAAAAGGGCAAAGCATATCACTACTACTGCAAAAGTTCCACATCCATACGAGTATATCCATGATGAGATAGGATACAACTATAGACTTACAAATTTAAATGCAGCTCTTGGTGTTGCTCAGGTGGAAAATCTTGATATTTTTATAAAGAAACAAAGAGAATTAGCATGTAAATATAATACTTTTTTTCAAAATACAGATATTGAATTTGTTAAAGAACCAAAAAATTCAAAGTCAAATTATTGGTTAAATGCTGTAATTTTAAAAGATATACAACAAAGAGATGAGTTTTTAGAGTACACTAATAAAAGAGGTATTATGACACGATCTATTTGGCGACTTATGAATAAACTTGAAATGTTCGAAAATACACAGTGTGGTGATTTGTCAAACGCCAAGTGGCTTGAAGATAGGGTTGTAAATATTTCCAGTTCGGTAATATTATGAAAAAGAAAATATTGCTTATTGGTGGTGGGGGACACTGCAAATCGGTGATTGATGTGATTGAGCAAGAGAATAAGTATATTATTATGGGAATTATTGATAAAAAAGAGATTATAGGTCAAGATTTACTTGGATATAAAGTTATTGGTTGTGATGATGATTTAGAAAAGTTATTTGAAAAATATAAATATGCAATTATTACAGTTGGGCAGATAAAATCAAACAATTTAAGAGTGAAACTTTTTGATAAAGTAAAAAGTATTGGATATAAATTACCAGTTATAAAATCACCTCTCTCTTATGTCTCAACATATGCTCATGTTGATGAAGGAACGGTTGTGATGCATCATGCAGTAGTGAATGCTGATGCTAAGATTGGTAAAAATTGCATTATAAATACTAAAGCATTAATTGAACATGATGTTACAATAGAAGATAATTGTCACATCTCTACAGGAGCAATTCTAAATGGTGGAGCAAAAGTAAAGGAAAATACTTTTTACGGTAGCAATGCAACCTCTAAAGAGTATGTAGAGATAGATGGATTTATAAAAGCAGGGAGTTTAGTTAAATGAATGTTTTTATCATAGCAGAAGCAGGAGTTAATCATAATGGAAGCATAGAACTA
The DNA here is from genome assembly GCA_027068765.1 of Campylobacterales bacterium. GTDB lineage: Bacteria > Campylobacterota > Campylobacteria > Campylobacterales > QNZT01 > SZUA-1433. The sequence continues at coordinate 14,904 of JAMOMC010000146.1, read as the reverse complement.
GCTAAAAAATTGATAGATGTTGCAGTTGAAGCTAATGCAAACGCGGTAAAATTTCAAACCTTTAAAGCAGAAAATCTAGTATCTAAAAATGCACAAAAAGCTGATTATCAAAAACAAACTACAGATAAAAATGAATCCCAATTTGAGATGATTAAAAAACTTGAACTTGATGTTGATACACATCGTGAACTTATTGATTATTGTAAACAAAAAGACATTATGTTTCTTTCAACGCCATTTGATCACGACAGTATAGATATGTTAAATAACTTAGATCTTGAAATCTTTAAAGTACCAAGTGGAGAGATTACAAACTTACCTTATTTGAGACATATTGGTAAATTAAATAAAAAAGTGATTCTCTCATCTGGTATGGCGGATATTGGTGAGATAGAAGATGCACTTGATGTGTTGATAGATGCAGGAACAAAAAAAGAGAATATCACTGTACTTCATGCCAATACAATGTATCCAACTCCTATGGAAGATGTAAATTTAAGAGCGATGGTAACAATAGGAAATACATTTAATATAGATTACGGATATAGTGATCATACATTGGGGATAGAAGTAGATATCGCTGCTGTTGCTATGGGAGCGAAGGTGATAGAAAAGCATTTTACTTTAGATAAAACGATGGAAGGACCAGATCATAAGGCAAGTTTGGAGCCAGATGAATTAAAAGAGATGGTGAGAACAATACGAAATATCGAGCTTGCTCTTGGTAATGGTATAAAAAAACCAAGTAAGAGCGAAAAACCAAATATGAAGATAGCTAGAAAATCGATAGTAGCCAAATATACTATCAAAAAAGGTGAAAAGTTTAGTGAAGATAATTTAGCTATAAAAAGACCTGGAAATGGAATAAGTCCTATGAGGTGGGATAAGATATTGGATGGAGTGGCTCAAAAAGATTATGAAGTGGATGAATTGATATGAGTAAAAGAAAAGTATGTGTGGTTACTGGAACACGAGCTGAATATGGATTGTTTTACCCAATACTTAAAAAAATTCAAGCATCTGATATTCTTGAATTACAGATTGTAGCTTCAACCATGCACCTTTCAAGTGAGTTTGGTTTGACTTATAAGCAGATTGAAAAAGATGGGTTTAAGATCGATGAAAAAATAGAAAATCTACTTTCAGCTGATACAAAGTCTGCCATTGCAAAGTCAGCAGGGCTTGCAACTATGTTTTTATCGGATACTTTTAATAGGCTAAATCCAGATATTATTCTTTTGCTAGGTGATAGATATGAAACATTTGCTGCAGCAACTACGGCGATGCTTATGAATATACCAATAGCTCATATTCATGGAGGTGAAATTACAGAAGGGGCTGTTGATGAGCAGATACGACATGCTATTACAAAGATGAGTTATCTGCACTTTACATCAACACAAAAGTATAGACAAAGAGTTATACAGATGGGAGAGGACCCAAACAGAGTTTTTAATACTGGTGCTCCTGGAATTGATAATATAGTCTCTATGGATTTGATATCAAAAGATACATTGGAAAAAGATTTAAGTTGGAAATTTGGTAAAAAACCAGCTCTTTTTACTTATCATCCTGAAACACTTTCAAAAAATAATGCTTTATTAGATATTCAAAATATTTTATTAATTCTTGAAAAAACAGAGTTAAATATACTTTTTACTTATGCAAATGCAGATAATCATGGTCGTATTATCAACCAGAAAATAGAAGAATTTTGCCAAACAAATCCTATTAAGTATAAAGTAGTGAAAAATCTTGGACAACTAAGATATTTAAGTGCTATGAAATATGTAGATTTACTTATTGGTAATACTTCAAGTGGAATTATAGAAGCAGCAAGTTTTCAAAAACCAGTTGTAAACATTGGTGATAGGCAAAAAGGAAGGCTTCAAAGTGGTAATGTAATAGATTGTGATTTATTTTCAATAGAAAGTGCTATTTCTCAGGCATTTTCAAAAGATTTTAGTCACATTAAAAATGTTTATGGTGTAGGGTGTGCTGTAAAGACAATAATGGAAGTTTTGGAAAGTAATAAACTATCCGTAGTAAAAAAATTTATAGATGTGGATTATTAAAATGAAAGATATAAAAGAAGTAAAGCTTGCCATCAATTCAACAATAAGGGAAGCATTGACTATCATAGATAGTGGAGCTATAAAATTTGCTATAGTGCTTGATGAAAATGATAAATTAATTGGTACTTTAACTGATGGAGATGTAAGGCGTGCTTTTTTAAGTGGAAAAACTTTAGATGATAATATAGAAAATATATATTTTAAAACACCTACTACTGTTAGTGTGGATACAAGTAGAGAAGATATTATTGATATATGTACTTCAAAAAAAATATATCAAATTCCAGTTCTTGATAAAGATGGGAGAGTTGCTAGTATTGCTATGCTAGATGAACTTTTAAAACCCAAAAGATATCCAAATAAAGTTGTACTTATGGTTGGAGGGCTCGGCACAAGACTTAGACCATTGACTGATAGTGTTCCAAAACCTCTATTAAAAGTTGGAGATAAACCTATTATTGAAACCATTATACAAAGTTTTTCTAAACATGGTTTTAAGGATTTTATATTAAGTGTTAATTATAAATCAGAAATGTTTGAAGAGTATTTTGGAAATGGAAGTAAATTTGGAGTCAATATAGAGTATGCGCATGAGGATAAGAGACTAGGAACTGCTGGAGCTTTATCGTTAATAAGAGATAAGCTTGAAGATCATTTTTTTGTTATGAATGGTGATTTGCTTACTAATGTAAATTTTGAACATCTTTTAAAATATCACCAAGAAAGCCACTCATTAGGAACAATGTGTGTAAGAGAATATGATTTTCAAGTGCCTTATGGAGTGGTAGATGTAGTAGATGGGAAGATACAAGCTATCACTGAAAAACCTACTCATAAATTTTTTGTAAGTGCAGGAATTTACATGCTTAGCCCTAATGTATTAGAATATATTCCTGATAATATATTCTATGATATGCCAACTCTCTTTGAAAAATTAATTAGTGTAAATAAAAATGTTATCTCTTTTCCTTTGAGAGAATATTGGCTAGATATTGGGCGAATAGAAGAGTTTGAAAAAGCAAATAGAGAATACCCAGAAGTATTTTAAATGAAAGTTTTAATTATAGGTTTTGGCTCAATAGGAAAAAGACATTTTGAAGTTATAAAGAATTTTCAAAATATTGCATCTGCAGATATCGTTACAAAACAAAATGTAGACGATATTGTATCATTTAAAAAGTTGGAAGATATCACTGATATATCTATCTATGATTATTTTATAGTTGCTAGTGAAACTTCAAAACATTATGAACAGTTAAAATATATTTGTTCTAAAGTAGATAACAAAAAGATATTAGTTGAAAAACCTTTGTATGATAAAAAATATCAAGATATTGAATCTGATAATAAAATTTTTACAGCATATAATCTACGATTTCATCCAGTTTTGCAGAAATTGAAAAATTTACTTAATGATAAGCAAGTATATTATGTAAATATATTAAGTGGGCAGTATTTACCTACTTGGAGACCAGAGCAAAACTATAAAGAGTCTTATAGTGCTGATATTAACAAAGGCGGAGGTGTATTAAGAGATCTTAGCCATGAACTAGATTATACTAGATGGATATTTGGAGAGTTTGAAAAAATTGACTATATTAATACAAAGATAAGTGACTTGGAAATTGATTCGGATGATATTTTTACAGCTATTGCAATTACTCATAAAAAATCAATTATCAATCTAACAATAGATTATATCAGCAAGGTTTCTATGCGTAAAATAGTTGTTCATGCTAATGATTATACAATCATCGCTGATTTGATAAAAAATACTATTAGGATATATGATAAAGAGATGAAAGAAGAAGTAATTCAATTTGAAAATATAGATAAAAATCATACTTATATAAAAATGCATCAAGCAATATTAAATGATAATTATAGCGAGGTATGTAGTTTTACTTCAGGAAAAAAGATAGTAGATGTTATTGATAGTATTAAATTAAAGGAGCTGTAAATGAAAAAAATATTATGTACTATCTGTGCAAGAGGCGGCTCAAAAGGTGTTGAAAATAAAAATATCAAAAAAATTAATGGTAAACCCTTGATTGCATATACTATAGAACAAGCTAAAAAAAGCAACTTGTTTGAACATATAGTGATAAGTACCGACTCAGAAGAGATTATGGAAATTTCTAAAGAGTATGGAGGAGAAGTTTTTTTTAAGAGATCTGCAGAAATGGCAAGTGATACAGCTGGAAAACTAGATGTGATTAAGGATGCTTTTAAAAGAAGTGAAGAGTATTATGGTGAAAAATATGATTATTTGATAGACTTGGATGCAACAGCACCATTGAGAGATGTTGAAGATATAATTTTATCATTTGACCAATTTGTAAATGATAATAATGATAATTTAATCACAGGAATGATTAGCAGAAGAAGCCCTTACTTTAATCTTGTAGAAGTAGATAAAAATCAAAAAGTTACTCTTTCTAAAAAAATAGACAACAGTGTGCTTAGGCGACAAGATGTACCAAAGAGCTATGATATGAATGCTTCTGTATATATCTGGAAAAGAGAGACGATTTTAAATGAAAATAGTCTGTTTTTAGAGAGAACAGGTTTATATGTTATGCCTGAAGAGAGATCTATCGATATAGATACAGAGCTGGATTATAAACTTGTAGAGCTTATTATGAAGGAAAAAAAAGCATGCTAAAAAATAATGTTGTAGTTATAACAGGCGGTGCTGGACTGATAGGGCAAGAGTTTGTTAAAGCAGTAATTGAGCAAAATGGTATAGCAATTATCGCTGATATAAATGAAGAAGTTGGGGAGCAAGTCAAAAAATCTTTATCAAGAGAACTTGACACTAAAAATATAGATTTTATACAATTAGATATTACTTCAAAAGAATCTTTAATAAAGTGTATAGAGTTTTTAGCTAAAAAATACAATAAGATAGATACACTAGTTAATAATGCATATCCTAGAAATAAAAATTATGCTCGTCATTTTTTTGATGTGGAGTATGATGATTTTGTAGAAAATATAGGGCTTAATCTTGGAGGATATTTTATTGCATCACAACAGTTTTCAAAATATTTTCAAAAACAAGGGTATGGTAATATCGTTAATATCTCTTCAGTTTATGGTGTAATAGCGCCAAAGTTTGAGCTATATGATAATACATCGATGACTATGCCTGTTGAATATGCCGCTATAAAGTCTGGACTAATTCATCTGACAAAGTATATGGCAAAATATTTTAAAGGAATGAATATTAGAGTAAATACTTTGAGTCCAGGAGGTATTTTGGATAAGCAACCTGAAGCATTTTTAAAAGCTTATAAAAAAGAGTGTTTAGATAAAGGTATGTTAGATAAAGGAGATTTAAAAGGAACATTGATTTATTTGCTTAGTGATATGAGTAGGTATGTGAATGGGCAAAATATTATTGTAGATGATGGTTTTTGTTTATGATAAAAGAAATTATGAAAAAAAGATTATTTGATATAAATAGTGATAGGATAGGACCTGATTGTCCTTTTACTCATTGGAAATTATATTTCAAGAGTAGTATGAAAAAACTATGTAAACAAAAATTTAAATTTTTTGCGGATACTGCAGAATTTAGAGCAGGTGCTTATGCTGTAACTTGCTCTAAAATATATATTGGAGAAAATGTTACCATTAGACCAAATACTATGATTTTTGCCGACCCAAGAGGAGAAGAAGAAGGAAGTGTAATTATTGAAGATAATGTAATGATTGGTTCAGGAACACACATTTATGTTGCAAACCACAGATACCGTTCTTCTGATAAAAGTATATTAGAACAAGGGCATTATTATCCAAGAAGTGTGTATTTGAAAAATGGATGTTGGATAGGTGCAAATGTAATTATTTTACCAGGAATTACAATAGGGAATAATGCTGTAGTAGGTGCAGGAAGTATTGTAACCAAAAATGTTCCAGATGGTGTAGTCGTGGCAGGAAGCCCTGCAAAATTAATTAAGTCAATTAAATGAACAAAAGCCGATATATAATTTTTATATTAAGCTATTTATCATGTTGAGATATTTTTTATTTTTTATTTTTTCACCTACTTTTATGTTTGTGATATATGATATAATTTTTTATTATCTTCCAATTTCAAATCAAAACTATTTAAATATACCATCAGAATTTATATTTTTTATGATTTTTTGTGATTTTGTAGCTTTTGCTTCTTTTATTGGACTTTTGTTTCTTTTGAAAAAAAAACCTACACAAAAAAAACCTCTACCAACAAAAGCCACAATAAAAATTCAATTAAGCAGTTGGTATTATGTGGCTTTTTGTATAATTATTGCTCTTCTCATACATTATTTGATTTATCATGTATTCGGTGTTATTGATTATGATCAAGTTTTAGATAAATATGCCAAATTTTATGCTATGAGCAAGCGAGGCACTGCTTGGGTATTTGTAATTATAAATATATTTTTATTTATAATGATTTTTGATTTATTCAAAAATGGCTATAATAGTTTTAAGGTTGGGCTATTTATTTTATCACTTATTTTAGTTTCTATGACGGGTGGGCGAAGTATTATTATTATCTTTTTATCATTTATTTTCTTTATTTTTATTGTTATACATAAAAAGAAAATTAATTTTTTTGCTTTGCTGTTTGTAGTTTTACTTTCATTTGTTATATTTGTTGGAAATGCTATTTTAAGGGCATCAGATTATGACTCATATGTAAATTCTAATGCATCAAGTTTAGATTTTGATAATGCTTTTATTATTAATGATGTTTTGGAATTTGAAGGCGAATCTACTTATTTTATTTTTTTTGAAGATTTAGTTTATATGTTTATACCTAGAGCACTCATGCCAAGTAAACCTATGTCTACTGCTGAAACAAGATTAATATATCCAGATGTTGCTTATTATGGTACGAATTATACTTTTGGAATTTATGCAAATGCTTTTTTAAACGTGGGCTACTTTTTTACTCTTATAATACCTCTTTATCTATTCATAACAAATTATCTGTATATCAAATATGTTTATTATAATGAAGAAAAAGGATTAAAAGCTTTTTTAATAGTTTTCTTTCTTTTTTATTCAATTCAATTTATAAGAGGTGGTGTTTTTAACACACGATTATTATTAATATCAATATCTATAATTTTAGCATATGGAGTATATCTATTGTTGCCAAAATCTAAAAAAATTATAGAGTAAAAAATTATGAAAAATGCTATAATTTTTTACTCACTAAGCACAGCTATAAATAAAGGCTCTATACTTCTGTTTTTTCCATTGCTTACACAATTTTTAACACTTGAGGATTTTGGAAAATGGAGTTTAGTGATAGTAGTCTCAAATCTCTTAATTCCAATTATCTCTCTAAATGGTTCAGCTGGTATACTTAGAGAGGGTAGTAGCAATTTAAAGATAGGATTTTTTTTATTTAAAAAATATATTTATATATCAGGAGTTATTTGCACAGCTATTTGTCTATTTATTTTTTATTATGGAAGTGATAATTGGATTTATTATAGTATACTTATATCGTGTGCAGAGGGAATTTTAATACTTAGTTTAACTTATATTCGCACAGAAGAGAAAGCATCACTATATTTTCTAATCTCTTTATTTAAAACAATAGCGCTTTTGATTATGATACTTTATGTTAAACATCATAGTTTATCACTTAATACTTTACTTTTATATCATTTTTTAGTAGTCACTATATTTGCATTGAGCATCACATTATTTTTATTAATAAGATATAAAGATAATATTTTACAAGTTAAATTTATACCTATGTTTGTTTTTTCAATTATGCTTATTCCTCATTCATTATCACAGTGGATTATGAGCAGTTCTGATAGAATAATACTTGAATATATGCTTGGCTCAATAAATGTAGGTATTTATAGTCTTGCCTACAATATGGCTCTTATATTAATGTTAGTGAATAGTGGTATTGCTTTGGCTTTACCTACCTTTATGATAAAAAATTTTAAAAATTGGAAGAGGAAAAAATATGATAATAAAGCTATAGCTTATTATACTATAGTTTCAATAATTTTATTTATTGTTGTTATTTTGATTTATTTAATTGACTTAAAGTATAGTAGAATACTAGGGTATTATGGTAAAGAGATGCTTCCTTTAATATTTTTAATTTATACATCTATCTATATCTTAGGTTTGTACTATTTTTATGCTAATTATCTTTTTTATTATAAAAAAGCTGGAATAATTTCTAAAACAACTTTTAAAGCAGCAATTTTAAATGTAATTCTTACAATTATTTTTATTTATATAATTGGGGTCATGGGTGCAGCAATAGCGACATTTATATCATATATTTATTATCTCTATACAATTAGATATGAAGCTTTAAAAATAGATTCAACTATTAATATAAAATTATTTGGTAATATAATATTTTTTTTTATATCAAGTTTAATTATTTACTATCTAGGAGCAAGTTTTGAATAAATATAAGTTTTTTTTAAATTCAATTTTAAATGAAATAAGCATAGAAGAAGATATTTTAAAAAGAATTAATAGGCAGAACATTGCTTATGTGCCAACAAGAACTATAAAGCTATTGCCATTATTGGATAAATATAAAGTTGGCAAGTATTTTTATTTAATTATTAATTATATATATTTAATAGTAGCGCCATTTTTCTATTTTTATAAACTACTTAAATGGTTGAAGCCAAATAAAGAATTAACAATAGATTCTTGTTTAAAAATCAAAAAAAAAGTTATATTACTTTCAACCAGCAGGGCTTACCCTTTATCAAAAAAGATATTTAATAGTGAAGACATACTATATATCGATATAAATCAAAACACTATACTTTCAGAATCAAACTATTTACATATAAAAAGTATCTTAGGATATTTAGATTATTTTAAAGCATTTTTTTTCTCTGTTATCGGTCTATTTTATGTCTTAATACATTTAAAAGATAAATCTAGTTTATTGCAAACATATGTGGCATACGATTGGTTTTTAATATTTATTGCTCTTAATAAAATAAAACCTCAAGTTGATGAAGTTATTTTTGCTAATCACTATGATAGATGGGCTACGATGTTTGATCAACTTTTTGAATCAAAAAAAATAGTATTAATACAACATGGAATACTTTCTAAATCTTTAAGACTTAAGTATAAATTAAAAAATTTAGATGTTATTTATAGATTTAATCAACAAAGTGAAGATTTATTTAAAACTTTTTTCATAAGTGATAATATATATTTTAAAACATTAGATACATCAATTATTTTGCAGACAATAAATAGTGCAGTAAAAAGCATTTTAATAATTGGTCAGCCACATAGTATTCGACAAGAAATTGAAATTATTTTAGATTTAATTAGAAATAGTGATTATGATATATATATCAAACCACATCCTCTTTTTGCTACAATAGAATATGAATCAATAGAGGGTGTTAATCTAATTAGAGATAAAACATTTTTTCCTAAGGTAGATTTAGCACTAAGCTATGAATCTACACTTGGTTTGGAATATGAAAATAGTGGAGTAAAAGTACTTTGGTATAAAAAATTAAATAAATCTCAACTTATTAATGAGATTAGACAAATATTTGAAGAGAAGTAAACTTGGAATAAAATTTGCTATGTTAAATTAAAAATATTTAAATTAAGGGTAAAATATGTTTAAAAATAAAACTTTACTAATTACAGGTGGAACAGGTTCCTTTGGAAATGCAGTTCTAAGAAGATTTTTAGATACTGATGTCAAAGAGATTAGAATTTTTTCTAGAGATGAAAAAAAACAAGATGATATGCGGAAAGCATATACTAATCCTAAATTAAAATTTTATATTGGAGATGTAAGAGATAAAAATTCTATTAAAGACGCGGTAAGAGGGGTAGACTATGTTTTTCATGCAGCTGCTCTTAAGCAAGTGCCGTCATGTGAATTTTATCCTATGCAAGCGGTTCAAACAAATGTTATAGGAACAGCAAATGTCCTTGATGCTTGTATAGATGCAGGTGTAGAGAAAGTGATAGTTCTTAGCACTGATAAAGCAGCATATCCTATCAATGCTATGGGTATCTCAAAAGCGATGATGGAAAAAGTAGCTGTAGCAAAATCAAGAAATCTTGAAAATACAAATACCACTATTTGTTGCACAAGATATGGTAATGTTATGGCTTCTCGTGGCTCTGTTATCCCTCTTTTTTTAAATCAAATAAGAGAAGGTAAAGAGATAACCATTACAGATCCAAATATGACAAGATTTATGATGAGCCTGGATGAAGCAGTAGAGTTGGTGCTTTTCGCTTTTGATAATGGTATCAATGGCGATATATTTGTCCAAAAATCTCCTGCTGCTACGATTGAACTTTTGGTAGATACAATGAAAGACATGTTGGGTAAATTTAGCTACCCTGTTAAAGTTATAGGCACTAGGCATGGTGAAAAATTATATGAAACACTACTTACTAGAGAAGAAAAAGTTGGTGCTGTTGATATGGATAACTATTATAGAGTCCCTGCAGATAATAGAGATTTAAATTATAATCAATTTACTGAAGAGGGTGAGGTGATTACGGAGGCTGATGAGTACAATTCACATAACACGCATAGATTAAATCAAGAAGAATTAAAAAAGATGCTTTTTGATTTGCGTGAAATTCGAAATGAACTTAAAGAGTTTGGTGTTAGTTAAATGAATGTTTTGGTAACAGGGAGTAATGGTTTTATTGGTAAAAATTTAGTTGAACGATTATCCAGAATAGAAGGTATTGAGGTTTTTAAGTTTGATAAAAATAGCACAATATCTGAACTAGAAAGTTGTATAAAAAATATAGACTTTATTTTTCATCTTGCAGGCATCAATAGACCTGAAAAGATAGAAGAGTTTTATGATGGAAATAGTGGGCTTACAGAAAAACTAATAGCTTCTATTGATAGAATTGACAAAAAAATACCTATTTTGATTTCTTCATCTGTTCAAGCAAAAAATGATAATGACTACGGAAAAAGTAAATTTAAAAGTGAAGAAGCTTTGCGAGCTTATGCTCAAAAAACTGAAGCACCTATTTATATATATAGATTGCCAAATGTTTTTGGTAAATGGTGTCGCCCAAATTATAACTCAGTGATAGCAACTTGGTGCCATAATATTACTCATAATATACCTCTTCAAATCAATAATAAAGATACAGTATTAACTTTGGTTTATGTTGATGATGTTGTGGAGAGTTTTATAAAACATCTTTATGATAATGGGGCAAATATTGATTTTGAAGTAGATACTATTTACAAAAGAAGCTTAGGAGATATTGCTGATTTGCTAACTTGTTTTAAAAAGAGTCGAACTTCTTTGGTTATTTCAAGAGTAGGTAGTGGGTTTGAGCGAGCACTTTATGCGACATATCTTAGCTATTTGCCTACTGATAAATTCTCTTATGAATTAAAAGGGCATAGTGATGAGAGAGGAACATTTTACGAGATACTAAAAACCTTAGATAGTGGACAGTTTTCTATATCTACTACAAAGCCAGGAGATATTTTACGAGGAAATCACTATCACAATACCAAAAATGAAAAGTTTTTAGTGGTAAAAGGTGAAGCTATCATAGAGCTTAGAGATATAAATAACGATGAAATTATAAAATACCAAGTATCAGATAAAAAGATGGAGATAGTTGAAATGATACCTGGATACACACACAACATCAAAAATATCTCAAATGAAGAGATGATATTATTTATCTGGGCAAATGAGGCATATGACCATAATAAACCCGATACTTATTTTTTAAAGGTATAAAATGAAAAAATTAAAAGTGATGACCGTAGTAGGAACTAGACCAGAGATTATCCGTCTTTCAGCTGTTATAGCCAAACTTGAAAGCTCAGAAGCCATAGAACATATCTTGGTGCATACTGGACAAAACTATGACTATGAGTTAAATGAAGTCTTTTTTAATGATTTTGATATTAGAAAACCTGATTATTTTTTAAATGCCGCTTTAGGAACTGCTACAGAAACGATAGGAAATATTCTTATCAAAGTTGATCCTATTCTTGAAGAAGTAAAACCTGATGCATTTTTGGTTTTAGGTGATACAAATAGCTGTCTTTGTGCTATTCCAGCAAAAAAACATCAAATTCCTATCTTTCACATGGAGGCAGGCAATCGTTGTTTTGATCAAAGGGTTCCAGAAGAGACAAATCGAAAGATAGTTGATCATATTAGTGATATTAATTTAACATACAGTGATATTGCTAGAGAGTATCTTTTGCGAGAAGGTTTGCCTGCTGATAGAATTATAAAAACAGGTAGTCCTATGTATGAAGTCATATATTCAAAACTAGAACAAATAAATGCTTCTAATATCATCGAAGATATGGAACTTAAAGTTGGTAATTATTTTGTGGTTTCGGCTCATCGTGAAGAAAATATAAGTTCAGATAAAAATTTTCATAATCTTGTAAATACACTAAATGCAATTGCTGATAAGTATCAGTTACCTATTATCGTTTCTACACATCCAAGAACTAGAAAAAAGATAGATGAAACAGGAATAGAGTTTCACAAGCTGGTAAATCTTATGAAGCCTAAGGGTTTTATAGATTATATAAAACTTCAAGTAGATGCAAAAGCCGTGCTTTCTGATAGTGGCACTATCTCAGAAGAGTCTTCTATACTGAACTTCCCTGCACTCAATATCCGTGAAGCCCATGAGAGACCTGAAGCGATGGAAGAAGCATCTGTTATGATGGTAGGACTTGAAAAAGAGAGAATTCTTCAAGGATTGATTGCTTTAGAGTCTCAAAAGAGTGGAGTTGATAGAACTTTAAGAGAAGTTTCTGACTACTCAATGCCAAATGTTTCGGATAAAGTTTTAAGAATCATACTCTCATACACAGATTATATTAATATGGTGGTTTGGAAAAAATAAATTTTATGCTATAATAATTAATTAAACAATTTTTTTATGGTGGAGTTTAATTGAAAGATTTTAAGAAAGTACTTATTGTAGCAGAAAATTTTTATCCTGAAGAGTTTAGAATAAATGATCTTGTATTAGAGCTTAAAAATAAAGGCTTTAAAATTACTGTAATTACGCAAAAACCTACTTATCCTCATGCTAAGCTTTTTCCAGAGTATGAAAATAAATGGTTTAACAAATCAGAGTATGAAGGCATTACTATTTATAGGGTAAAAGCGATAACAAACTACAATAAAAGTTTATTTAAAAAACTATTGAAATACTTTACATTTGCTTTTTTAGGTAGTATTGTAGGGTTATTTATTGGAAGAAAATATGAACATGTTTTTTCTTTTCAAGTTGGCTCTTTAATATGTGCTATTCCTGCTACAATTGTTTCAAGAGTATATAATATTCCATCAACAATTTGGACTCAAGATGTTTGGCCAGATACTGTATATGCATATGGGTTTAAAAAAACAAAATTAAATCAAAAACTTTTAGATGGCTTTATAAAATATATTTATCATAGCTTTACAAATGTAGTAGTATCTGGTCCCGGGTTTATAAAAAAATTACAACCATATGCAAGACAGGAACAAGAAATACAATATCTTCCGAACTGGGCAGAAGAAACAGAGAAGTTTATTGAAAAATTCCAATTTTCAGATACAAAAAAAATACAATTTACTTTTGCTGGCAATATAGGTAAACTTCAAAATTTAGAAAATGTTATTCAGGCATTTGGCAGTATGTTATACACATATAAGGACAAAGCTCAATTGAATATCATAGGTGATGGATCAAATTTTGAATATTTAAAAAAACTTGCCAAAAGTAACAATTATACAAATATAGTATTTTGGGGACGACAACCCTCTTCACAAATGCCAATGTATTTTGAAGCTAGTGATTTTTTGATAATATCATTGAGTGATAAGCCTATTTTATCCTTAGTAATTCCATTAAAATTTCAATCTTATCTTGTTGCCAAAAAACCAATTTTTGGAGTACTAAATGGAGAAGTTGCAAATATGATAAAAGAGTATAATTTGGGATATTGTACACATCCTGATAATCTAAAAGAAATAATTGAAGGTTTTCATAATTGTATTGATACAACTCCAAAGATGAGAGAACAATTTATCAAAAATAGTGAAATCTTGCTTAATAAATCTTTTAGTAGAGATAAAATCATAAATAAGTTTGCAATAATGTTAGCCTCTTAATCACATTTAAAAGATTTTCAAAGAACAGTTAGGATACCCCAATAAAATAAACCACAAATAAAATCATACCAAACAAGGTACTCTAACCGACCACTTTTCCAAACCCTCAATACGAACAATTTTTTCCTCAACTTCCTCCATTTCTAATTTAGTAAGCATCACACCAGTAGTATAAACTTTATCTATCAGTTTAACAATAGGAGAGACTCCATTATAAGTCATACTCTTAGCAAAACCTAAAACCTTTGTCACTCTATCAAGGAGAGCACCATTCCAATGCTTTTCCAATACACCCCAAACTCTCTCTATAGGATTATATTTACTATGATATGGAGGATAGTACGCCAACTCTATTTCAATATTTTCTTTCTCAACGAAATCAACAATTCGTTTCATAAATTGAGTTCTACGACTACTATTCTCTCCACCATTATCAAAATTTAATAGAAGTTTTGTAACTTCTGGAAATTTATTTTTATTAATTTTCCAAAAATCTTCCAAGCAATCAACTATAAAATCACTGCTTGTATATGTTTGATTCATGTATAGATAAGTTTTATTGAAATCAGGGAGAAATAGACCAAATGGAGTGATGGTCTCATCATAAAAATCATGGTCAAGTCCCTTAGTTTCAACTCTGCTAGAACCTCCCCTTGATA
>JAMOMC010000145.1 GCA_027068765.1 Campylobacterales bacterium | reverse complement strand
TTAGCATCTATGATAGAAAATAGACCAGATTGGTGCATCTCAAGACAGAGAGACTGGGGAGTTCCTATCGCATTTTTTAGAGATAAAACTACTGGTGAGGTTATATTTGATGAGAAAGTTTTAAACTTTGTGGCGATGATATTTGAACAACTTGGGAGTGATGTTTGGTGGGATATGGATATAAAAGAGCTTCTATATCCAGGAAGTGGTTTAGATGCTGAAAATTTAGAAAAAGTTACTGATATATTGGATGTTTGGTTTGATAGTGGCTCAACTTGGCAGGCAGTTTTAAAATCAAAAAATTACGATGCAGGGAGCTATCCTGCTGATGTCTATCTTGAAGGAAGTGATCAACATCGTGGCTGGTTCCAAAGCTCAATGACCATAAGCACCGCCATAAACAACATAGCCCCTTGCAAAAACATCATAACCCACGGTTTCACAAACGATGCCAAAGGTGAAAAGATGAGCAAATCCAAAGGAAATGTCGTAGCACCAAATGATGTAAGTAAAAAATATGGTGTTGAGATACTTAGACTTTGGGTCTGCATGGTTGATTATATGGGTGATCAAAAAATCAGTGATGATATACTAAAACAGATGGCTGAACAGTATAGAAAAACTAGAAATACTTTAAGATTTTTACTAGCAAATGTAGATGATTTAGAGAAGATTATGCCAATCAATGAGCTAGAAGTTATCGACAGATGGATAATAAAAAAAGCAAAGTCAACATTTGATCAAACTATAGAGTATTTTAAAATATACGAATTTTCCAAAGGCTTATCACTTCTAAACAACTTCATCATAACGGAACTTAGCGGAATTCATATGGACATATCAAAAGATAGACTCTACTGTAGTGCAAAAAACGATAAGATAAGAAAATCAGCCCAAAGTGCGATGGCAATCATAACAAAATCTCTTCTAACTCTTCTAGCTCCTGTTTTAACTTATACAGTTGATGAAGTTTTAGAGTATGCTCCAAAAATTATAAAAGATGAAGCAGAAGATGTTTTTGATTTGCTTTATGCTCCGTTGGAAGATGTAGATGTGGATTTTGATGAAGCTTATATGATACAAGCTAGAGAGAGATTTTTTGAAGCGGTTGATATACTTAAAAAAGATAAAAAGATAAAAGCTACACTAGAGTTAGTCATACAAACAACAAGTGAAAAAGTAAAAAAACTAAACAAAACAGATGCAGAAGATTGGTTTACTGTTAGTAAAGTTATATCCCACGATGAAGATGGAGAGTTAGCTTGTTTTAAAGTAGATAAAGATGAGTTTAAAATCCTCTTAGCAAACAGAGTAAAATGTCCAAGATGCTGGAAATATAGAAGTCGCACTGAAGATAGCTTATGCAAAAGATGTCAAGAGGTTTTAAAAGATGCCTGATCTATCAAAACCAATTGAACTTAGTTTTATTTTTGGGACTGTTGGGGTGATTATGCTTTTTATTGGGATTTGTATTTTTCTTGTGAAGAGGTATCAGAGTTAAATCTTTTGATTTCTTTATTAGAAACGACCAAATTCTAAGAAATCATACAGCACTTGTAAAAAGAATCTCCGTTATAATATAGTTAAAAACTAGGCTAATATTTATATGTTTGAAAGATTTTTACGATTTTTTATAGATAATGCACGCATAAATTATCTTCTTTTTGCTCTTATATTTATAGTTGGTATCTTCTCATATATTAAAACTCCAAAAGAGATATTTCCATCATTTGAGCTTGATATGGTCTCAATTTCTGGAAGTTACAGTGGAGCTAGTATAGATATCTTAGATAAGATGGCCGTCAAAGAGATAGAAGATGAAGTTAAAAACATAGATGGCATACAAGAGTTAACCACCATCATAACAGCCTCAAGATTTAACATGATAGTCCAGCTTGAAAAAGGAGTTGATAGATACAACACAGCAGCCAAAATTAAAGATGCTCTTTTAAAAGCAAAACAAAATTTTCCTGATGATATGAGTGAGCCCACAGTAAATGTTTTGGAGATAAAAAGAGATCTTCTAAGTGTAGCCATCACATCAAACACTCTTCCACTTGATAGTTTAATCAAAAAAGCAGATGAGTTAAAAAAGAGAGTTTTAGGCTTAAAAAATATATCTGAAGTTACAATCTACGGTGATAGTGAACTCTACTACGACATCTCTTTAAATAGTAAAAAGATAAAAGCCTTAGGGATTAATGAAAATGCTGTATCTAAAGCAATTGCATCTCTCTCATACATCTATCCTATTGGGAAGATAGAGGATAAAAAAGGTGGTCATTTTTATATATCTACATTTAATGGCAAAAAAACCGCTTTAGAGATGGTAAACAGCCAGATAAAAATAGGAGATAAAAAACTTATATTAAAAGATATAGCAACCATAGAAAAACGATATTTAGATGCAACTACAATGTTTTTAATGAACAACAAAAATGCAATTAATACAGCAATAAAACAAAACCCAAAAGGAGATGCACTCAAACTTGCATCTACTATAAAAGAGATAGTAAAAGATTTAAATGAGAAAGAGAAAGATTTACAATACATCATACACAATGACCACTCAGAACAAATCAAAGATAGATTAAATATCATAGTTTCAAATATTATCTTAGGAATTATCTTAATTTCACTTTTGGTTCTTCTTTTGATAAATAAGAGAATGTCATTTATCATCTCTTTGGGTATTCCTACTTCGTTTGTGATAGGGGCATTTTATCTCTTTGTTGCAGGTTATACAATCAACATGATTTCACTAATTGGTGTTTTAATCGCTCTTGGGATTATAGTTGATGATGCTATTGTTGTGAGTGAAAATATACAACAACACATAGATGCAGGGCTTGATCCTAAAGAAGCCGCTGTAATTGGTACAAAAGAGATGTTCAAACCTGTTACAATCGCCTCTTTAACTACACTTTTTGCTTTTATACCTGCCCTTATGATGAGTGGAACTATGGGTGAAGTTATAAAACTAATACCAATTGCGGTCTCTGTTTTAGTTGTTGCATCTTTGATTGAAGTGTTTATCTTTCTACCAATCCATGCGGCACATGTTCTTAAAAAAGAGCAAAAATCACTTAATTGGAGTGGTGTAAATACTCTTTATACCTCAATACTTCATACTCTCATAAAATATAAAAAGAGTTTTCTATTTGCATTTTTAATTTTAGTGCCACTTTTAACAATTTTAGGTATCAAAATGAGTAAATTTCAGATGTTTCCAAAGTTTGATGCAACTACCATAAAATTAGCTCTAAAAGCAGATGCAAGTACAACAACAAAAGCCACTCGTGATATTTTAGAAATTATACAAAAAGATATTTATGATAAAAAAGAGCAGTTTTTTATAAAAAACATAGGCTCAGTTGCTGGATGGAGAAGAGATAGTGCTGGAAATAGTGAAACATACCCTTATGTTGGTCAAATTACAGTAGAGTTAAAAAAACTAAAAGCACAAAATTTTGTAGATAAGTTTATCACCCCAAATCTAAGTTTCTATTATGATGAAAAACAGAGAGATAGAGAAGAAAAATCAGAAGTTATAGCTAAAAAATTAAGAGAGTTTTTAAAAGAACAAAATTATAAAGAAAGATTTAATTTAACAGATATTGATATAGTTGAGAGAAAAGTAGGACCTATAAAATCAGATTTAAAGGTAGGCTTGGTAAGCGAAAATAGTGATAAAATTTTAACTCATATTCAAAAACTAAAAACTTTTTTGAAAGATTTAGATGGAATTACCTCTGTAAATGATGATATAAAGTTTGGTGTTGATGAGATTAAATTGAAGGTTAATAGATATGGAGAGTCTTTGGGCTTAGATGAGAGAAAACTTGGAGAGTTTTTATCATCGATGTATTTAGAGAGAAAAGTATCTCTCACATTTGATGAAGAGAACTTAATAGAAATCAAGATAAAAAATAGTAACAAAAACTCTATAGAAGATTTTAAAAACTATCAAATCCCTCTTGAGGCAAACACTTATGTAACACTTGGTGATGTTGTAGAATTTATAACAGTCAAATCTTACGAAAAAGTCATCAAAGATTTGGGAGAGAAAAACTTCTACTTATATGCAAATGTAAATCCAAAAATCTTAACAGCAAATGAAGCTTTAGCAAAAATTCAACCACTTTTAGATGAAGCTGCAAAAGATGGAGTAAAGTTAAAATTTAAAGGTGAAAAAGAGAAACAAAAAGATCTGAAAAACGATATGATAGCAGCAAGTACTTTGTCGATAATTTTAATTATGCTCTCGCTCCTTTATCTTTTTAACTCTTTTAGAGAAACTTTTATGATGATGTCTGTTATACCATTTGCATTTTTAGGTGTATTAGCAGGTCATTTTTTATTAGGGTTAAATCTAAGCATGCCTACTATTATAGGGATGCTAGGACTTAGTGGAATTGTAATAAATGATGGAATTATAATGATGCTAAATCTAAAAAAAGCAAAAACTCTTGATGAGATATATCTTTATGCTTCAAAAAGATTTAGACCAATTATGTTAACATCTATAACAACTTTGATAGGTTTATCAAGTTTGATATTTTTTCCAACAGGACAAGCTACTATATTTCAGCCAATGGCGATAGCTCTTGGTTTTGGATTAGCTTGGGGGACGATTTTAAATCTTCTCTATCTGCCTGTGCTATTTACATTTTTAAATGCTAAAAGGATTAGTAACTGATGAAGACATTTATATTTATCTTGATTTTAGTGATAGGATTTTTCTTTTTCATATTTTCAGGTGAGAGCCAAAATGAAACAAAAGAGAGTATCACTTCACTAGAGATGCTAGAAAAACAAGAGAATATTCAAACTGAACACGAGATACAAGAGTACACTTCACACCAAAAAGATGCACCCAAAGAGATACCTCAAGAACAAACTTTTGATACAATTAAAAATATCATAAAAGAGGCAAAACAAGGGAACTATATGCCAACTATCACACTAAACACAAGAATTGACTCTATCCTTTATACACTAGAGTCAAAAGAGCAATTTAAAAACTCCATTGCCTCTGCATTTAATTTAACATATGATCAAGTAGACAATCTTTATAAAAAAAATAAACTAGTTTGGGATTGGGTTAATGAATTTCAAAATTAATATAGCATCAAAATTATAAATGGAAAAAGCAGGTGATAACATAAAAGCCCAAAATGCAAATTGGAAGTTTAACGGAGAGATGGTAGATAATTTTGAAGAGCATGTTGAAAAATCTATACCGTTGTATGAAAAAGGGCATAAGCTTATTGAAAATTTGAGTGATTATTTTGTTAAAGATGATTCCATCTGTTATGAGATAGGCTCATCAACAGGAGTTCTTCTTGAAAAAGTTGCCACTCGTCATTCTTTTAGAGACTCTTGGTTTATCGGTGTTGAGATAGAAGAAGATATGGTTAAAAAAGCAAATACACTCTATAAAAAAAACAATCTTAACTTCGTAACTCAAGATATAAATAGTTTTAGTTTTGAAAAATCAGATCTTATAATCTCATATTATACTATCCAGTTTATCCATCCAAAACTTCGTCAACAGCTTTTTGATAAGATTTACAGCTCATTAAATTGGGGTGGTGCATTTATAATGTATGAAAAAGTTAGAGCAAATGATGCTAGATTTCAAGATATTTTAACAAATCTATATACAGAGTACAAACTTCAAAGAGGCTACCATGCAGATGAGATTTTAGCAAAAACAAAGAGTCTAAAAGGTGTTTTAGAACCTTTTTCAACAAAAGGAAATATCGAACTTTTAAAAAGAGCTGGTTTTGAAGACTTTATCACAATCCAAAAGTATATGAATTTTGAAGGTTTTTTGGCTATTAAGTAAATATAATAAAATAGAAGATATAATAAGTAAAAAAAGGGTATTTAAAACTAAATGGAAATCATTTTATTTATTGCATTTATCATAGCTATAATAGCTACAAGTGCAATTGTTTCAGGTTCAGAGGCTGCTTTGTTGTCGGTATCATACACAAAAGCTAAAGAGACCGCAACCACACAACCAAAAAGCAAAAAAGCAAAAGCTCTACTAAAAATCAAAGACAACCTACAAAAGTACATTGCAACAATCGTTGTTTTAAATAATATTATAAATATCGTAGGAAGTATCTATGTTGGTGTTATCGCCGTTAGAATTTTTGGAGAGGCTTATCTTGGGGTTTTCTCTGCACTTTTAACATTTTTGATTATAATGTTTTCTGAGATTATTCCTAAGATTTATGGAGAAAAGCACTCTCTTAGTATCTCACTTCTTATCTCAAAACCACTTATCTATCTCTCAACTTTAATCTCTCCAGTTATCTATATTTTAAATTCTATATCTAGTTTTTTTATACAAAAGAGTGAGACAAACTCCATATCTGAAGGTGAGATAAAAGAGATGGCAACTTTAGGGATGGAAGAGGGAAGCATAAACTCATATGAGAGAGATGTTATAAAAAATGTCTTTAAAATGGATGATATCGAAGCATATGCTATCATGATACCCAAAAACGAGACAACAGTTGTGAGTGTTAGTGCAACTATGGATGAGATTATAGAGACTACACAAAAAACAGGTTTCACAAGATTTCCAATCTCTGAAAACAGCGAAATAACAGGTATGATAAATGTAAAAGATCTATTTAGATACTACGGCAAAAAAGAGAATTTTGAAATTAAAAAAATCTTAAGACCAGTCTTTTATGCACCTGAAACTATGAAAATTTTTGCCCTACAAGAGAAACTAAAAATGGAAAAATCCCACATGGCGGCTATCGTAAATGAACATGGTGATTTTATAGGTATTGTTACACTAGAGGATATTATCGAAGAGTTAGTTGGTGAGATTGTTGATGAATTTGATAAAGTTGAGGAGATTTTTGTAAATAAAATCTCAGATAACACTTACCACATACAAGCAAACATAGATATAGAGACTCTAAATAATGAATTTAACTTAAACATAAATGACTCTTTAGAAGACTTTACAAATCTAAACGGCTATCTAAGCACACACTTCGGCAAAATTCCAAAAGTAAACGATAAGATAAAAGAGCCAACATATACACTAAGAATTATAAAAGCTAGTAAGAAAAAAGTTTTAGAAGTAGAACTTAATATAAAAAAACCTGAACCTAAACTTGATGAGGATGAAAATAAAACAGTTACAGAAGATAGCTAAATCTTAAAAAAATGCACCCTAGCCCCACTATCATATGCTATCTTTTTTAAAGGTGTAAAGTATCTATCTAAAACATCACATGAGGGGTTGCCGTAAATTATATAGACCTCATTTTTATACTCATTTTTTAAAGATAGTATATTTTTAGCAACCTCTTGCATCACTATTTCATCAAATGGATTAAAGAGATAAATCACCGAAACATCTAAAGGGGGAAGATAAGTGGTTGCATCTTGATAATAGGAGTAGACATTTGATAAAGAGAGCTTTTTGATATTAATTTCTGCTTTTTGGTGTAACTCTTTTGCAAACTCTATGCCTATTGTCTTTTTAAATCCTCTATCTCTTGCTTGTATGATAGCTCCACCTTTTCCACTCCCATAATCTAAAAAAATATTTTTCTCTATCTCTTTTTCTACCGCATCTTCTAAATCAGAAAATACTTTTTTAAAAAAATCTTTTGATGTAGATACAAGAGCTGTACCGTGTTCTTTATATTCACCTGTCAAAGTAAGATCATAAATATTTTCAGTAGAAAAATCAACACCTTTTAATTTATAATAAGCTTTTTGTTTAATCTTTCCAAGTGTAGCTTTTATACCTTTTTTTTTCAAAGAGTCCATAAACTCTCCAAACTTATAACTTAAACTATTTTGATGACTCATGTCTGCATTTGTATGTGTTTTTTTCATATCTTTTGTCCTAACCACTGAGGGTATGAAAATCTATTGTTATATTCAAAAACTCTTGTGATATACTCTTTTTTATAATCCCAACCATATGAGCCTCTTCCCCATTTATCATCATAATCCTTATTTAGTGAATAGAAATATCCACCACTTTTCAAAATACGCCCAATCTCTTCAAGATAAAACTCTTGATACTCTTTTTGCATAAATCCCATAGATGCACTATTTATAACCAAATCCACACTTTCATCTTTGAGTGATTTTAAAACAGATGGTGGAATGATTATGAAATCATACTCTTTTATATATTTATCAAAGTTTTGTAAATTAGATAAATCATCTAAAAGTGCAATTTTAGCTTCAGGAAAATTATACTTTATAAAGTAAGAGGTCAAAATGAGAGTCTCAGGTAAATCAAGCAAAACATGACAACTATTTGGAGTGTAAAAAGATAAAATCCTAGCCAATCCACCATACCCACACCCAACATCAACTATAACAGATCTATATTGAGGTATAAAAGGGATATTTTTTACAATATCATCCACTATAAGTGCATAAAACATAGACTTTTGACTCAATCTTTTACCACGATAAATAGCACAAAGATTATTTCCCGCCCTACTTTCGCTAAGACTAGCTAATATGCTTTTATCAACTTTTGAAGCCAATCTATGCTGCTCTAAAACAAGATCAATTGCATCTAAATACAATCTTTTAAAACCTTTTTCACAATCAAGATAGTAAAACTCATCATTAAAAAGCTCCTGATATAGCTTTGCATCTGCTCTAAAATTTATAAGATTTTTCTTTATGATTTTTCCATCTTTATCAAGAAAACACTCAACCATCAAAGCTGCTATTCTCTCCCATTCTAAAGTTTTATCAAAATCTTGAAACTCTTTTTTTTGTGAAAGTTTGAGTGAGAGCTCTATCTTTTTACAAAAATTATCGTCTAACTCATAGTTTGAGATTTTCAACATTGGAGATTTAGGCCAAAGTATCTCGTATGAACCTCTTTTATACTCTTTTGAATCTTTTTCAAAACACTCTAATTTAATTCCCTTTTTAAAAAGCTTATCATTTGTTAAAAGTGCCAAAAACTCTCTTAAGCCTAAAAAAATTCGACCAAAAAAATTATAGTAAATTATAGACTTATATGGGGTTTTATGTGCATTCCAACTATGAAGAAGAAATTGTGAACTTTTTTGATAAAAAAGATAATCAACAAACTCTAACAAAATCCGTTTCAAAAATACAAATCTTTTTAAAATCCATCTAATTTCCATTTCTACACACCCTAATTTATTATTTTAAGATAATAGCCACTTTTTCATATGTTTTTTATAAAATTTTTATATAATCAAACTAAACAATAAAGAGTAGAATATACAATCATGACAAATAGTATCTTTGGACTTGTAGATTTTGATAAAACTTTAAAACTCCAAGATGCAAACTTTTATAAAGAGGATAACCTCTTTTTTAAAAACGATAAAAATCAGACCAAAAACATAAATACAATCACCATCTCATTTTACGGCTCAATCTATAATAAACCTAAAAATGCAGATATTTTTGAATTTATATATGAGAAATATAAAGACAATGGTATAAAATTTATAGAAAATTTAGATGGTGTCTTTTCTATAGTTATTTACGATCGCCAAAAAGAGCTTCTTTATATCATAAAAGATAGAGCAGGCTTACAAAGCCTTTACTTTTATGCTAAAAAAAACTCTCTTATATTTGGTTCAAGATTAAAAGATTTTTATAATATTCCAAGTTTTACAAAAAAAATAGATAAAAAAGCTCTATCTTCGTATCTAACATATGGCTATATTTTACAACCTTTAAGTATATTTGAAGATACAAAAAAAGTAAAAGCGGGACATTTTATAGAGTATGATTTAAAAACAAAAGTCTATAAAGAGCAAAAATACTGGTCTTTAGAGTCATGTTATAAAGAGAAAAAGATTTTAGATGAAAAAGAGACTATAAAAAAAGTAACAACTATCTTAGAAAAAAGTATCTCTAAACGGTTATTAAACTCTAAAAACTTTGCATCTTCACTAAGTGGCGGATATGATAGCTCAGTTGTTGCAGCACTTTTAAAAGAGCAAAGTGGAAAAAAACTTGACACATTCACAATTGGTTTTGATGATAAAAATATAAACGAAGCTCACCATGCAAAAAAGATAGCCTCACATCTACAAACAAACCATCATGAGCACTACTTTAGCATAAAAGATGCAAGAGAGATTGTCCCTAAACTATGTAAGGTTTATGATGAACCTTTTGCTGATTATGGAGCTACACCTACCGTTTTAATGGCTAATCTTGTGAGAGAAAATGGTTTTGATACACTATTTGTTGGAGATGGTGGAGATGAAGTCTTTGCAACAGCTGATGATACTTCAAAATTAGAAAAAATCTTAAACTTTCCAAAACCTATCAAATTAACTTTTCATAAACTACTAGAGTTCATAAATCCATCAAGAATTTCCCATTTAAATAAATATCAAAATATACCAACAAAACACTATAAGCTACTCCAAATATTAAAAGCCCCAAACATACCACAGATGATAAAAGCTAGAAATGTGATTTTTGATAAACCTCAGATTAAAAAACTTTTAAAACTTCAAGATGTAAACTTTGCATCTACTTTTGATGATATAGATTTTCCTCCCGTAGCACAAGCTGTTGATCAAGTGATTGGAACTTACTTCAAAACCTCAATGGCAGATGCAGAACTTGTAAAAAGTTTTGGTGCTACTTTTGCCTCAAACTTAGATATAAAAGAGCCTCTTCTTGATTTGCATCTTATAGAGTTTATGGCAAAAGTACCTCAATCTTTAAAGATAAAAAATGATGAGAAAAAGTATATTTTAAAACAAATTGCTCATAAATATATACCAAAAAATCTTCTAAATCGTCCAAAATGTGGCTTTGATATACCTTTTTCATTTTGGTTAAAAGGGGAGTTAAAAGAACTTCTTTTTGAACAGATAAATGAATTAAGACTTCTTGATGATGATATATTTGATATAAAACTTGTTTTAGAGATAAGAGATATGTTTTATAGTGGGAAAGATGAGTATAAGTATAAGTTGTGGACAATTTTTGTTTTTCAACTCTGGCTTGAAGAGATTAAAAAAAATTAAGAAAGTGACGATATAAATTTATGGAAAACTGTAATGTAGAGATTGATTCAAACGAGTATAATAGACCAACAAAAGAGTACTCTATTTGGGAAGATGAAAAACTAGAGCTTATTGTAGATTATACAGATAAGAAGTTAGAATTTACCAAAAAACCTACAGTAGTTGTTTTGGAGATTGCTCATTTTATGTTACCTATACAAAAGGAAAATCTTGAGTGGGCTTTTAAAAATATGACTTTTGCAAATAGACTTTGTGGGAAAATCATAAAAAAACATAAATTTAAATTTAAGATAATCCCAACACTTTTAGTAAATAACTTAGATGATATAAAAAGTGACACATCAAAAGAGATTATAAAAACCATGTTAAAAAATCAAAAATACATAAATGAAAAATCTCTAAAAATTGTATCTGAGAGAAACTTAAAAAACAGAGCTTTCAAAGCACTAAAAAAAGATGAAAAACTAGCATCTAGCTTTATAAATATCGATGGAAAAGCTTATCTAAAAGATGATGATTACAAACACGACTTAGCTGCTGGTTTTGTAAATGAAAAAGGAGATATCATACCAAGATGTGGTTTGATACTAACAAGTTATCTAAACCTTTTAAGCACTCTTGCAAAAGAGAGACTTCACAAAGATAGAGATATAAATATGCTTTTTATAAGTTTTTCACAACACTTTCATGAATACAAAAGGGTGATGCTTGGAGTTGATATATACTCAAAAACTCTAAATAACATCGAGATTGATCCAATGATTTTTCATTTTAACTACAACCAAGATCAATGCCAAATGTCACTTAAAAATTGTAAAAGTAGAGTTTGGGAAGATTTATACCTTTAATCTGATATCATAATACCATGATAAAACAGACATGGAAAGAGAAACTCCACTCCCTTTTAAATTGTGACTTAAAATCCCTCTACCCAATAGCTAGAGAGTTAGACAGAAAACTATACTTTTTTGTAGGTCCAACAAACAGCGGTAAAACATACAAAGCTATGCAAGAGTTAAAAGATGCAGATTGTGGTGTTTACCTCGCTCCACTTAGACTTTTAGCTCTTGAAAACTATGAATATTTAAATTCACAAGGTGTTGAAACTTCATTAATAACTGGTGAAGAAGAGATAATAAATGAAGATGCAGGTCATATCTGCCAAACTATTGAGATGGTAAATTTTAATTTTGATGTAGATGTATGTGTGATTGATGAAGTTCAGATGCTAGAAGATAGTGACCGTGGATGGGCTTGGGTAAATGCCATAGTAGGATCACCTTCAAAAAAAGTCATAATGACTGGCAGTGTAAATGCTTTAAGTGCCATCAAACAAATAGCATCTTATCTGCAAGAGGACTTAGAGGTAGTTAAATTTCAAAGAAAAAATCCTCTGTGTATTTTAGAAGATGCTACACCACTAGAAGAGGTTACTAAAAAAACTGCACTAATCGCTTTTAGTAGATCTGAAGTTCTTCGCCTAAAAGATAAATTGTCTAAAAACCATAAAGTATCTGTCATATATGGAAACTTATCACCTGAGGTTAGAAAAGAGGAGGCTAGACGATTTAGAGAGGGTGAGAGTGAAGTTTTAGTAGCAACAGATGCGATAGCTATGGGCTTAAATCTCCCTATAAAAACTCTTCTTTTTACAGCAGATGCAAAGTTTGACGGTATTAGTAACCGTCCTTTAACTCCAAATGAGATAACTCAAATATCAGGACGAGCAGGTAGATACACTCACCATGATGACGGATATATCGGAGCTACAAGTAAAAAGATTTTAAAACATATAACAAAAGAGTTCTCCGCCCCACTTCGCACTATAAAATCACCTTTTATTGTAAAGGCGACAACTTCTCAAATCATCTCACTATCAAAACATCTACAAACAAAAAGCCTCTATACGATATTAGATTACTTCTCAAACCATATGAACTTTACAGGACCTTTTATTGCTGCAAATATATCATACATGAAAGAGTTAGCAAAGATAGTAGATGAGAAAAAAAGATTAAGCCTAGAAGATAAATATATGTTAGTCCAAGCACCAGTAAATACAAAATCACCTCTTATAAAAAGTGCTTATTTTTACTATATAAATGCAATTTTAAACAACAAAGTAGTCACTTACAAACCCTCTATCACATTTTCTAAAGAAGCAAAAACTGAAAAAGAGCTTCTTCAAGCAGAGGATGAAGTAAAAAAAATTAGCTTATATCTATGGATTGCTTATAAATTACCAGATCTTTTTCCAGATAAAAATAGTGCTGAACTTTCAAGAGAAAAGGTAAACCATTTTTGCCAAAATGCACTAAAAAGTGGAAAACTAATCTCTTGTAAACCAAAACCAAGAGGAAGAAAACCCCCAAGAGATGCGATAAAAAGAAGAGATAAAAGAAAACGAAGAAGATAGATGAGATAACTTAAACTATTTTTAACTATAATATGCAGATTATTTCATAAGGAGGAGTAATGAGTATAAATATTCAAAAAAGTTTAATTTCTAGTATAGCCGCTTTGGTTCTATTTTCAGGATGTGGCTACGATAATGAAGATAAAAATATAGTTGGAAACAATCTGATAATAACGGCAGATACACTTAATCCTGTTGTGGAAATTCCAAGAGCTGCTTTAGGTGATCCAGCCGAAATTCTAGCAGGAATAAAATCTTATAAGATAAACTACTTAACGACGGACGAACAAGGAAAAGAGGTTAAGGCATCTGGTCTTATAACTATACCAGATTTACCTCCACAGTATATAAAAGATAACAATATCACATTCTCAATTGTAAGTGACCAACACGGTACTATTTTTACAAATGAAAAATCACCAAGTAAAACATCCAGTGCAACAGTTGCTACAAACAATCCTCTTATAGTAGGTTTTTCTGCAAAAGCACTATTTATAACTGTTCAACCAGATTATATAGGTTTTGGAGATTCAAATCTCTCTCACCCTTTTGTATTAGAAAAATCATTAGCTAGTGCAACTGTTGATATGATAAAAGCTTCTATCGCTTTTTCAAATAAAATTGGCATCCCAATAAACGGACAAGTTTTTCTCTCAGGCTACTCTGAGGGCGGATATGCCACATTAGCAGCAGCTAAAGAGATACAAAAAAACCATCCAGATATAAATCTAAAAGCAGTTGCCCCAATGGCAGGTCCTTATGATTTAGAGACGATGGCAATTGATACACTAGAAGCTCCAATGATGGCATTTCCACCATTTTTAGCATATCTTGCTCACTCATATAGTGAAAATTATGATGATTTAAATATCAGTGATATTGTAAATCCACCTTATGCATCTGAACTTAAAACTCTTTTTAATAAAGAGCATAATGCTACACAAATCTATATGGCTCTTCCAAATGTATATAATGGAGGTCAAGAACCAGACAAGCTTTTTGTTCCAACTTTTATTGATGATTTAATTGAAAATTCGGATAATAAGTTGAGAGTTCATTTTACTAAAAACTCTGTTATAGATTGGAGTCCAAAGATGCCTATAAAACTTTTTCACTGTACAAACGATGCAGTAATACCATATAAAATGAGCCAATTAGCTCTAACAAGCTTTACAGATAGTGGCTCTACAACAGTTGAACTTGCACCAATTGATAGTGTTGAGAGTAATGTTTCTAACCCTACACAAGTACACTCAAAATGTGCACCAGTTGCTTACTCACAAGTTATACCTTGGTTTGCATCTATAAGAAAACCAAGTAAAGGAGAATAGTTATGAAAAAAATAGTAATTTTAAGTATATTGACATCTTCGCTATTAGTAGCAAGCGGATATAGATTACCTGAATCTTCACTAAAATCAAATGCTCTAGCAGCAGCTTATGTAGCAAATGCAAATGGAGCTGATAGTGCATATTATAACCCTGCAAATATGGTTTTTAATGAAGATGCAAACTTTGCAGAGTTTGCTCTAACTTCTATAAATCTATCAAATACAAAATATACAGATAGTAGAAATCCAGCCTTTAACTCCGAGTCAAAAAAAGAGTCTCTTTTAGCACCAACTATGTTCTTCTCCTCAAAAGATATGAATGGATTTAGATATGGATTTGCATTTGTTGTTCCAGGTGGACTTACAAAAAGATGGGATGATCCATATGCTAAAACATTTGCTCAAGAGTTTGCACTAAAGATTATTGAGTTAAATCCAGTAGTAGCTTATAAGATAAATAGCCAATTTGCTCTAGGTGGGGGTCTTCGTTTGATTTATAGTGAAGGTGTTGTTAAAAGTGATGGTAGTGGCATTGGAAAACCAATTGTTAGAGAAATGGAGGCAAACACAATTGAGTTTGGTTACAATTTAGCACTTACTTATAAACCTATAGATGAAGTCAACCTCGCCGCAACTTATAGATCAAATGTTGATATAAATGAAGAGGGAAATGCAAAATTATATCTAAGTGGCACAAAACTATATGATGGTGGAGGAAGTGTAGAGGTTCCTCTTCCTGCCGTTGCTGCACTTGCTATCTCTTATGATTTTGGCAAAACTGTTTTAGAGTTAGAGTATGACAGAACATTCTGGTCACAGTATGAGAGTCTTGATTTTGAGTTTAAAGATACTGTACCTGCAGCTCTACAAGATGCATTTGATAAACCAAAACCAAGAGATTGGGAAGATACAGATGCATTTCGTTTAGGTTTAACACATCAGTTAAATGAAAAAATAACTCTTTTAGGTGGATTTGCCATAGATGAAAATCCTGTTCCAGCTAAAAATATCAGTTTTGAACTACCAGATTCAGATGCACTTTTGTACTCTGGGGGTATAAATTATCAATATAACGATGACTTCTCTTTTGGTGCAAGTCTCTTATATACTGACAAAGAGGATAAAAGTGTAAAAAATAGCGACGGCACAATTGATGGTAGTTTTAAAAACTCAAGTGCAACACTTGTTAACATTGGTGGAGCTTATAAATTTTAAAGTTAAACAGGGAGTATAAAATTATTTTATACTCCTCTTATCCTCTCCTCTTTAATACTCCAGATAAAAACTATCGGTATAAAAATAAGTGTCATCAAAGTTCCAACTATCAGTCCCCCAATTGTAACAGCCCCAAGAGGAGCCAACCTCTCAAGCCCAATAGCCGCACCTTGTGCAACTGGAAGCATCCCAGCTGATACAGCAAATGCAGTCATAAGTACAGGGCGAGTTCTGATTTTAATCGATTCAAGCATTGCCTCTTTTTTGTTTAACCCTTTTTTTATCTGCTCTATCGCAAAATGGATAAGAAGTATAGCATTGTTTACAATCACACCTGATAAAAGCATAAACCCCATCATAGCAGGCATAGATACATGATACCCAATAGCAAGCATGGTCCAAGAAGCTCCTATGACAGTTAGAGGTATGGAAAAAAGTATCATCAAAGATATTTTAACATTTGCAAACATCACAACAAGAGTGAAAAATATAAGCACAACCGCTACAACAATAGCTCCAATCATTCGCTCAGCAGATGCTTTAAACTGTTTGATATCGCCAATCTGCTCAAGCTCTACACCTTGAGGAAGTTTTAGAGTTTCAAGCTCTTTTTCAAAGTTTGCCATTATATGTGAAATAGCAGCTTTTTCTCTGTTGCCATAAACTTCAAGAGTATATAAAAGATCCTCTCTCGTTATGAGACTTGGCTCTTTTGTAAAATTTAGTGTTGCTATCTTATTTAGAGGGATTTTACCCTTTTTTGTCTCTATAAGCATACTCATAATACTATCAAAATTATCGATTTGATCTTGCTCAAACCAAACTCTTACACTATAATCCATACTATTTGCTTTGGCAAATGTTGCAACATTTGCCCCACGAAGAACAAGCTTTATCTGTGAAGTTATCTCTGACCTTGTTACTCCATATCTAAGTGCCTCTTTTTCATCAATATCTAAATTATAAACCACTTTATCCATATCCCAAGTTGTAGATACAGAGACTATACCTTTGGTTTGATTTAGTGCTTTTTGAACATCATCTTTTACATCCAATAATTTATTTATATCATCTGAGCTTAATTTTGCATTGACATTTGCTCTAATACTTGCAAGTGCAGTAGCTCCATAAGGTGTAATATCTAGATATTTTACATGAGCTATTTGTGAGATTTTTTGGCGAAGAGAAGCTGCTATTTGCCAGATATCCTCTTCTCTTTTATATCTATCAACATAAGTGGCGGTGATAGATATATGATCTATTCCACTCCCACTCCCAATACTCAAAACTCCAGCTTCACTACCAATACTAGCGGATGAGCGAAGAAGTTCACCCTCTTTTTCTATAATTTTATTAACTTTTTTTAATATCTCTTCACTCTTTTGGATAGGGAGATTTGCATCTGTAGTTATCTTTATATTGACTCCTCCCGTATCCATTGGGGGCATAAGCTCTTGACCAACAACAGGCATGACAATTTTTATCGATGTTACAAACAGAGCTATTAAAACAGCAACTGAGAAAATTCCTAAAACTTTTGAAGCGGTGATAGCTTGTACTATATTTGCAAAAAAACTCTGTATATAGTCGTTTGCTCTACCAATAGCTAGATGAAAATATCCTTCAATTTTTAATACAAAAGAGTTTTCAATAGACAATATATACAAAGATAACAGAGGAACAGCAATGATAGAGATGATATATGAGGCTAAAAGTGCTAAAAGAAGAGTCCCAACAAGCGGAGCAAAAACCGTCTGAGGATAACCTCCAACAAAAAGCATAGGAGAGAGAGCTATCATGGTTGTGATAGTTCCACTCAAATCTGCAAACATAATCTCTTTTGTACCATCATATACAGCACTCTTTATATCTTTTTCTAACTCTTTATAATGCCTCTCAATATTTTCCATAACAACAACAGTATCATCAAGCAAAAGTCCAAGAGCTAATATAATAGCTGTTAATGTTACAACATTAAAATCTATTCCAAAAAGCCACATAAGAGCTATTGTAGAGGCATATACAAGTGGGATGGTGACAAGCACTACCAAGATTTGTCGAAATGAAGCTAAAAACAGAAAAACAACGATAGTTGACATGATAATAGCATCTCTTAAAGACTCAAACATATTTGTAGTACTTTGTTCTATCGTCTCTTTTTGTGTATCACTAACTTCAAAGTTTATGTTTGGATACTCTACTTTAAACTCTTTTACTATCTCTTCAACACTATCGATAGTTTTTATAACATCAGCTGTGATAGATCTTTGGATAGACAGAGCAATGGATGGTTTAGAGTTGCCAAAATATAAAGCTGAATTCTCATAATGTCCAAAATATACCTCCGCTATATCTGATAGTTTTATATCCGCAGTTAAAGGCAGAGTTTTTATATCTTCGATTTTATCTCTTTTGCCTTGTGATTTTAAGATGTAGCGATGTTCACTGTTTGTTACAAATCCTACTGCATACTCGTTATTGTTTTTTTGTATGGTTGCTAGTACATTTGATAGAGATAGATTTAGTGCATCTAATTTATCTTTGTCTATGATGATTTGAAGCTCTTTTTCATAACCTCCAAAAATATCTACATTTGCAACACCTTTGCTCTTTAAAAGTTTATCTCTTATCTTGGTATTTGCTATATCTCGTATATCTTCAAGTGTTAGTGAAGACTCTTTTTTAGCAGACATAGCTACCACTAAAATTGGCGCAGTAGCTTCTGTGATTTTGATAATTTGTGGCTCTTTTATATCAGGAGGAAGTTTTGCACGAATTTTTGAGAGTGCATTTGTCACATCGTTAACCGCTGTATCTATGTTTTTGGTGTACTCAAACTCAGCTCGTATAACCGTCACTTCATCTATGGTAGTTGAATAAGCTCGCCTTATCTCATCAAGAGCATAAAGCTCTTCCTCTATGGGTACAGCAATATTGCTAGCCATCACTTTTGCACTAGCTCCTGGTTTTACGATAACAAGTGCAACTTCAGGATAGTTTGAATTTGGAAAAAGATTTCTATGAGTTTTATTATACCCAATCACTCCAGCCAACAGAAAAAGGGCTAAAAATGAGATAATAATATGAGGTTTACTAAGTATTTTTTCAACCCAAGTAGAGGAGTTTTTACTCATAATT
Source organism: Campylobacterales bacterium (assembly GCA_027068765.1). Classification (GTDB taxonomy): domain Bacteria; phylum Campylobacterota; class Campylobacteria; order Campylobacterales; family QNZT01; genus SZUA-1433. Next base: position 7,936 of record JAMOMC010000145.1, on the reverse strand, counting down.
TTCACCTATAATTTTTACCTCTTTATGTGCTAAAAGATTTGCTAATTTAACTTCACTAGCTTGTGCAATAGGATTATTTGGACAATTTGAAATAAGAATTTTATCTTTACTTTGAAGTTTTACCTCAATTTCAACTAAAACAAATGCTTTATCTTTATACTCTAATACAAATACTCCATCTTTTTTATGTAAAATTGTATTTTTAGGAATTATGCATCCCTCTTCTTTGGCTATTAAAACTTCGATATTTATGTTGCTTCCAGCTGGTAGTTCTATCTTTTTAGTTAAAGCCACTTCCGCAGTAGATAGAGCATTTTTAGAAGTTGTATAGATGGTTTTTATAAAACCTATCTCTTTTGAATCTACAAATACTTTTTTCCCTTTAACAATCTTACTCTCTTTAGTTGGAGCATATGAGAAGATGAGTTTTTTCTCTTTAGTACTAAGGGCAAGAATAGGCTTAGATGCTACTGCTAAATCTCCTTTATGAAGTAGTAGTGTATCTATCTCACCATCAAATGGAGCTCTTATTTGAAGATATGAGAGTTGATGATTTGCTTGTGCTAGTTTTTGGGTTGTACTTTCTACCACTGCTTCTTTAGCATTTAAAGAGACTTTTGACATCTTAAGCCTCTGTTTTGCTAAACCTCCAACTTCATAAAGTTTTTTATCTGTTTTATAGATACTGTAAGCTAAAGCTAAATCACTCTTTTGAGCATTTAAAGTTGCTTTTAGTGCATCTATATTTGAGCGAAGATCTATGGAGTCTATGGTAACTAACAAATCTCCTTTTTTTACAAACTGTGACTCTTGTACATAAACTTTTTCTACAAACCCAGCAACTCTGGTAGAGAGCTTAATGCTCTTTTTAGATAAAATTTGTGCCAAATATGGCTCTTTATTTTGAAGCTCACCTTTGATTGGTTTTACTACATGTGCTGTTATCAATTCTGCTGTTGGTAGTGTCTCATTTTTAACTTCAGCTTCTCTTTGTTTTAGGAGTGCTTTACCTTTTATTCCAAGTGCGATAACCATTAAAACCACTACAATTGTTACGATAATTTTTTTCATCTATTTGACCCCTTTTTCTAACAGATAATCTAGATAATAGATACTTTTTTGATAGCTATATCTACTCTCAATAAGTTTGGATTGTGCCAACTTAGTTTTACTTTTTGCTAAAAGTAAATCATTTAGTGTTGCAACATTACTCTCATATCTTGCCTTCTCTATCTTTTCACTTTTAAGACTGAGATTGTAGCCTGAGTTACTTCCTAAAAATTGAGCATAACTCTTTTGTATCTCTGCTATTGCTTCTATTAACAGTTTTTTAATCTCAAGTAGACTCTGCTCTTTTTTCAAACTAGCTTGAAGTTTTATAATTTTTGCTTTTTGAGTAGATGCATCTTGTTTTCCAAAATCTAAAATATTGTATTTTAAATTTACTCCAACTTGCCAAAGTGTCTCATCATCCCAATCATTTCTTTCATCTTTAGCATAATTTTTTCCAAAATATGAGTTTAGTTTTAACTGTGGGAGATTTGAAGAGTTACTCTTTTGTATAGATTTAGTGGCTTTTAATAGCTCTAAATCTCTCTGTTTTATCTTTGAAAGAGTGATACCTTGAATATATAGATTGTCTATGTTAAAAATAGGCTCTTTTATTTCAATCTCAATTGGTTCTACTTGTGTAACTTCTTTGCCAGATAAAAGAGATATAGTAGCAAGTGCTGTTTTTATATCAGCTTTTAAAATCGCCTCTTTTGTCTGTGCAAACTCTATATCTGCTTTTGATTTTATAAAATCAATTTTAGCTTTTTTTCCAAGTTCTACCTCTTTTGCTATGATAGTATTTAACTCTTTTAAAGCTTTTATATATCTACTTTGTGCCTCTTTTATCTCTTGAAGTGTTAAGATGCTTAGATATAGTGAACGGATATTATATATGAGTTGCTCTTTTGTAAGATGACTTTGTATCTGGCTCATTTTTGAACTTATCTCATCTATCTCAATATCTCTACTCTTAGCAAATCCTGTAAAAAGAGCCACACTATAACTAACTCCACCCGAAAATATATCTTTACTTGTTGTTATAGGTGTACCACTTGATATAGTGCTTGGTATTAAAGGTGCTAGAGTTCTATCTACATTGTAATGAGTTGCATCTGCAATAAAATTTAACTCACCATAGCGGCTAGCTCTATTCTCTTTAAGCTTTATAGATGCCAAGCTATTTTTGGCAGAGGCTTGTTTTGTAGTTATACTATTTTCTATAGCATAAGATGTAAGCTCATTCAAAGTTACACTAAAAACAGGAGCTGTAAAGATAAACAGATAAAAAATATATTTCATAAGATGCTCCTAAAGTTATAGGTATCATAATACCTAATTTATATGAACTTAAAGTGAACTATTTATCTAAAACTAACTTTTTTTTTATATCAAAAGTATCTATATACTCTCTTATATTCTCTTTTAAATTCTTATCTTTACTCGCATTTTTGATTGGAAATTTTCTGAAAAAAGCTGATGGCATGATGGAGTCTTTTTTATTTGGGTGTTTTAGATAGTTATACATCGCCTCTTCTATATACTCTAATGTACTATACTTTAATAAATATCGCTTATAAATAAGCTCACTTGGAATCTGGTTTTTTTGATGACATAAAAGACATGCTTTTTGCAAATCTGCTTGTAAAAATAGAGTTGAAAATATTAAAATTAGTACTATTTTTTCCATGTTAGTGCTACCTTAGTCCCTATATCTATTTTTGAATCTATATCTAAATCAAAATTGTAACTTTTAGCTACTTGTTCTACTATATCTAGTCCTATACCAAAACCACCTTCACTACTATTGGCTCTTTTAAATCGTTTTGTTATATTAGCTAAATCTTTTGGCTTGATACCAACACCGCTATCTTTAACTATAAACTCTTTTTTTGTAAGTTCTATATGGAGTAAACCATTTAATTTATTATACTTAATTGCATTTGAAATAAGATTGTCTATTAGACGAATAGCATCATTTTTATCTATATACAATATAATATTTGGCTCTATTTTTTTAATGAGTTTAAGAGATTTTGCATTTATAAGAGTTAAAAAATATAATATTCTCTCTTTCACTAAAAAACTCATATCAAGCTTTTCAATTTGACGATGGTATTGATGATTTAGATTTAAATAAGCTAGATCATCATAAATTCGGCTCAATGTTTTAGATGCTATCTCAACTCTTTTTAACTCTGCACTACTTTGTGTATGTTTCTCTAGTGTCTCTATCATCTCGATATTTGTCAATATAGTGCTAATTGGGGTATTTAGCTCATGTGTTGCATCTTGGATAAAACGGTTCATCCTCTTCATAGAATCTCTCATAGGAGCTATAAAAAGTTTACCCAAAAAATAACCAAGGATAGAGAGAAAAACTACAATTATAAACATAAATAAAAGCATCTGTTTTTGTAAATTTTCAATAGGTGCAAAATCTATATTTTTATAAACTTTAAGATAAGCAGCTCCTAGATAGTAAGGCTCTAAATATAAAACTTGATAAAGTCTTTCATTCTCATTTAACTGATCAAAAGGCTCTTTAAATGTGCCATATATATATCTTTTATCTAAATCATAAATGGCAGATTCTACAGTTTTACTCTTAGGGTAGAGAAGTTTTTTATCATCTGATATATGAAGTGTTCTTAAGTTAAATTTTATATAGTTTGCTTCATATCTTAAACTCTTTTTTTGCTGCTCTAATAGATTATTTTTTGTCAAAATATAAAATATCCACGAAGCTAAAGAGAACAATAAAAGAGTGGAAACAAGATATATAATCAAAAAGCGAATAAGACTCTTTTTTTCACTATTTAACAAATCTATATCCGATATTTTTTACTGTCTCAATTTTATCTTTACCAATAGCTAAACGAATGGTTTTGATATAGGTTCGAAGTGAACCGTTACTTGGCTCCTCTTCATAATCCCACAATGTCTCATAAATCTTCTTATAAGCTATAAGCTCATTTGGGTGTTGTAAAAATAGAGTCAAAAGTTTTAACTCTTTTGTTTTTAAAGGGATTTTTTGAGAATTTTGTGTTAAAGAGAGCTCTTTTATATCAAAAATCGCTCCATTTGAAAGTTCTATCTTTTCATCTGTTGTACCAAATGAACGTTTTAAAAGCGATTCTACTCGAACAAGCAATTCCTTTAATGCAAAAGGTTTACGAATATAGTCATCACACCCTAGTTTAAATCCTCTCTCAACATCTTCTACACTATTTAGTGAAGTGATAAAGATAACAGGTATCTCTTTATCTCTATCTCGCAAACTCTTTAAAAATTCAAAACCATCCATATGTGGAACTTTAACATCTAAAAGCATAAGATCAATATGTTTTTCATAAAAAATCTCTTGTGCTTTTAATCCATCATATGCAGGATATACTACATACCCTTTAAACTCAAGAAACTGTTTAATAGTATCACTAAGTTGCAAATCATCTTCAAGTAATAAAATAGTTTGTTTCAACTCTATCTCCTATTTTTTTTGGATACACACTTGTTTACATTTTTTTTGACATGATATAATCGTAATGTTAATTATATGTGAAATTTACACTTTTTGGTTAATTTAAAGTAATAATAGGAAAAAAGATGAGTGATTGTTGTGAAAGTGATGGTGCATGTAGCACTATCACTTTAGATAAAAATATAAAAAAAGTAGATAAAAAAGAGTATTTAAAACCTGCAATTGCTCTTTCATTTTTGCTCATTGGGATAGGTTTAGATTTTTTTGATGTAGGTTTTTTTAGCAAAGTTGTCTCATTTATATATTTTGGTATTATCTATCTAGTTGTTGGTAAAAATGTACTTTTAAAAGCATATAAGCTTGTTTTAAAAGGCAATATTTACAATGAATTTACTCTTATGAGTGTAGCAACTATGGGTGCATTTGCCATAAGCTCATATGCTGAAGGTGTTGCTGTAATGCTCTTTTATATCACAGGTGAACTTTTTCAAGAGAGTGCGGTAAACAGAGCTAAACAATCTATAAAAGCACTTCTTAGTATACAAATTGAAGAGACAAGAGTTTTAGTAGGTGGTAAAACTATCATAAAACACCCCAAAGATGTCAAAGTTGGAGAGAGCATACAAGTACTATCTGGTGAAAAAGTAGCACTTGATGGTACTCTTATATCTCCTATCGCAACACTAAATACAGCAGCACTCACGGGTGAATCTAAACCAGATACAAAAAACACTGGTGAAGATATCTATGCAGGAAGTATAAATTTAAATAGATCTATAGAGTTAAAAGTAAGTGCATCTTATGAAGATACAAAACTCTCTAAGATCCTAAGCCTTGTCCAAGATGCAATAGGCAAAAAAGCAAAAACAGAACTACTTATAAGTCGTTTGGCAAAAGTTTATACTCCAATTGTATTTTGGTTAGCTATTGCACTTGTGCTAGTGCCATTTTTCTTTCTAGGTGATGCTTATGAGTTTACCAACTGGTTTGAGAGGGCTTTGATATTTTTAGTTATATCTTGTCCATGTGCACTTGTTATCTCTATACCTCTTGGCTATTTTGGAGGTATCGGAGCAGCATCTCATAACGGCATACTCTTTAAAGGCTCAAACTACCTTGATATCATAACCAATGTAGATACGATTGTTATGGATAAGACAGGAACACTTACAAAAGGTGTTTTTGAACTTCAAGAAGTAGTAACAAAAAACTATGATAAAAACTCTATGTTATCTTTAGTATCTGCACTAGAATCACACTCTACTCATCCTGTAGCAAAAGCTATAGTAGAGTATGCACCTAGCTCTTTAAAAGCTTTTGAAGTTGAAGAAATTTCAGGGCATGGTATGAAAGGTATAGTTGAAAACAAAGAGATACTAGCTGGAAATGCAAAGCTTTTAGATAAGTTTAACATAAGCTACGACAAAGCACTTCTAACAAATGATAAAACTATCATAATGGTAGCAATTGATAAAAAATTTGCGGGTTACATAAGTATTGCAGATAGTATCAAAGATGATGCCCTAAAAGCTATAAAAGAGCTACACAAGATACCTAAAATCAAAGAGATTATAATGCTCTCAGGTGACAAACAAGCAGTTGTAAATAGTATTTCAAAAGAGCTTGGTATAGATAGAGCACACGGAGATCTTTTGCCTGAAGATAAGTTTAAAGAAGTTCAAAGACTAAGAGATGAGGGTAAAATAGTCGCATTTGTAGGTGATGGTATAAACGATGCACCTGTTATCACCCTTGCAGATGTTGGTTTTGCTATGGGAGGTTTGGGAAGTGATGCAGCCATAGAGACAGCTGATGTAGTAATCCAAACAGATCAACCCTCAAAAATAGCTACAGCCATCAAGATAGCAGATGCTACAAAAGTAGTTATTTGGCAAAATATAACTCTAGCTTTTGGTGTAAAGATAGCAGTTTTAATAGGTGGGGCTTTTGGATTAGCAACTATGTGGGAAGCAGTTATTGCTGATGTTGGAGTGGCTATAGTGGCGATTGCAAACTCTGCTAGGATTGGGAAAATGAAGTTTTAAAGATACTCTTAAATTTTATGTAAGGAAACTTGGCTAAAATACATCTTCAAAAATAATTAGAGGAGAATTTATGAAATCAAAAATATTTTCTAAAAAAAGTCTATCAATTGTCTTAATTGCTACTCTTTTAGGTGGATGTGCTGCTAGCAATGTACAAAATACAGCTGGTAAAAATACAGCCGGAGGAGCTGCTATTGGAGCTGCTGCTGGGGCAGTTTTGGGTAATATCCTTGGTAAAGATACAAAAGGTACAATGATAGGAGCAACAGCAGGAGCTGCTATTGGTGGAGTTATTGGCTACAACATGGATAAACAAGCAGCAGAGGTAGCAAGAGCATTAGAGACACAGGTAGATAATTCACCAAATGCAGAAGCAACTAGTGACGAAGATATAATAGTCACAAAAAATGAGAGGTTTGTAAAAATTACATTTAGAGATAAGATGATGTTTCCAACAAACTCCGCCGTTTTAACATCAACTGCTAGCTATAAAGTAAATAAGCTAATTGGTGTATTACAAAACTATCCGCAAACTATCATTCAAGTAGTAGGACACACAGACAACCGTGGTACTCATAGTTACAATCTAGCACTTTCACAAAAAAGAGCTCACGGTGTTGCAAACTTAATAATTGATAGTGGTATTAAGAATCCAGTTTTTAAAAGAGGCTGTTCATATGATAAATCAATAGCCCCTAATAACTCCGCAGAAAACATGGCATTAAACAGAAGAGTAGAGGTTTTTCTATATCCAAATCAAGAGTTTGTTATAGATCAGTGTATTTAAGGTAAAATTAGTTAGCATTAATTAAAATATATTTTACTATATTATTATTTTCAAAAGGAAAAGTATGAAAAATTTGTTTATAAGTTCTATAGTGTTACTTACTTTTATCACAGGATGTGGAAGTGATGCTTGTTGTCAAGGAGAAATTGCAAAAGGTTTAGTCGAGGAAAAAATCGACTTGACTGGAAATATAACTCCTATCGCTGATTTTAAAGATTTAGAGATAATTTCAACTAATAATGAGTGTAGATTTTCAGCAGATGGCTCAGGAAGTAGTGACAGTGATGGTAGTGTAAACTCATATCAATGGATAATTAATGATACAGATGTATCAACAGCCATAAAACCTAGTAACACTTTGTTTCCTTGCAGTTCTACTGTAAAAAAACCTATAATTGTCTGTTTGGTAGTTACAGATGATAAAGATGCACAAAGTATACAAAAGTGTAAAACTGTAGAGTTAACAATACCAAATCCTATACCAGTACCAGTGCCAACCCCTACTCCAGCACCTGAGCTTATTCCACCAACTGCTATTATGAGTTTTACTAAAATTGCTGATGAAGATGCTTA
>JAMOMC010000144.1 GCA_027068765.1 Campylobacterales bacterium | reverse complement strand
GCATTATTCTCACTATTTCCTTTTAATGTATCATCAAACTGAGAGCCAATCACACCCTCTATACTTACAAAAGTATCTCTACCCTCACCTGCACCTATATCTTTTTCACCTGCACTAAAAAGATCTATATCAACACTAGCAGATGCTTTAGAGTAACTAGCAACATCAAGACCATCTCCACCATCAAGAAGATCATTTCCACTATTTCCAGCTAATGTATCACTACCACTGCCTCCATATAACTCATCATCACCACTATTTCCAGATAAAACATCATCACCACTATCACCTCTTAGTGTGTCATCTCCTCCATGTGCATCTATGATATCTACTCCAGCTCCACCATCTATGATATTAACATTTACATCACCTTTTAATATATCATCAAAGCTAGAACCTACTATATTTTCAATCTCGGTAAGTGTATCTAAACCCTCTCCCGTAGCAACACCTACACTTAAATCAACATCAACAGAGTTTTTAGCATTTATAAAATCAACGGTATCGTTACCAGCTCCTCCAACAAGATAATCATTTCCTCCATATCCACTAAGAGTATCATCTCCATCATTTCCATAAATTTCATTATTTTCATCATCACCAATTAATATATCATCACCACTTCCACTCTCAATATTTTCAATATTTTGAAGTAAGTCCGTACCTTCACCCGTTGCTCTATTTTCAAATAAATTTACATTCATATCAGTTGTTAAATGAGTATAATCTACACTATCACTACCTTCACCCCCATCGATAAGGTCATCACCCAAACCACCTTTTAGATTATCATCTCCAGCTTCTCCATAAAGCTCATCATCTCCAGCATTTGCAGATATCAAATCATCTCCATCTGCTCCATATAGCTTATTTGCCGCATCATCTCCAATAAGTGTATCATTTAAATTTGAGCCTTTTAAATTTTCAATATTTAAAAGAGTATCTAAACCTCCACCAACTGTATTTTGAACACCATCAATTGTTAAATTCACCAAAACTGACGAAGTAGATGCTATATATGATGCCTCATCTTCACCATCTCCTCCATCAATTAAATCATCACCACTTCCACCACTTAATGTATCATCACCACTTCCACCAAATAAGCTATCATCACCTCTTAGACCAAAAATCTCATCATCACCCGCATTTCCATAAAGAGTATTTGTTAAAACATCACCAGAAATTTTATCATTTGCTAAGGAGCCTATAACATTTTCTATACTAACAAGAGTATCACTTCCTTCTCCAATAGCTCTTTTTTGTTCTAAATCAACCTCTACACTACTCTCATAAGAGCTAAAATCAACACTATCTAATCCAATACCACCATCAATGTAGTCATCACCAAGTCCACCATAAATAGTATCATC
>JAMOMC010000143.1 GCA_027068765.1 Campylobacterales bacterium | reverse complement strand
CGACTCTTAACAACAACATCTTTTAATATCTTGTTTAGTGCATGCCCTATATGGATATTTCCATTTGCATATGGTGGACCATCTGCTAGGTTAAAAGAGGGTGCATTTTTTCTGTTTTGCTTCATCTTTTTGTAGACATTTTTTGTCTCAAACCACTCTTTATATCTTAATGGCTCATTTTGCGGTAAATTTCCACGCATCGGGAAAGTGGTGCTTGGTAAAAGTAGTGTATCTTTATAATCCATTTTAACTTCTCACTCTATAATAAATTTGGCGGATTATAGCTAAAAAGCCCTTATTTATGTATAATAGTACGATGAAAAATTTAATAGATGAGAAAATAAAAACTATCTCTAAAGATATTGTAGAGATTTTAATCAAAGAAAATTTAACTATAACATCAGCAGAGAGTTGCACTGGAGGATTGTTTGCAAGCTATTTGGTTAAAAACAGTGGAGTTTCTGCTATCTTCAAAGGGAGTATAGTCGCATATGCAAATGAGGTAAAAAGAGATATTTTAGGAGTTGATGAAGAGACCTTAGAGAGATTTGGAGCAGTTAGTCCCCAGTGTGTATCTTTGATGCTTGATGGAGTCTCAAAAATCTTCTCTAGTGATTTTGCAATTGCTATTAGCGGAGTGGCTGGACCTGATGGTGGAAGCTTGGAAAAACCTGTCGGAACTGTTTTTATAGGTGTGAAATCGAGGCAAAAACCAAATAAAATTAAAAAATTGACCCTAAAAGGTGATAGAGAACAGATACAAGAAAGTGCCGTTTTATGGGCATTTGAAGAGCTTATAGAGAGCGATAAAAAACTTTTTTTGAAATTTATGTCAAATTCTCTTGACAAGTAAGAAAGTTTTGTATATAATTTCACCTCACTTGTCAGGCAGACAAGCGAAAATGACTCGTTAGCTCAGTAGGTAGAGCATCTCCCTTTTAAGGAGGTGGTCGTTGGTTCGAATCCAACACGGGTCACCATTTTTCATTGTTTTTTATATAATTTTAATAAAGTCAATGAGGTTTTTATGACCCCATCGTCTAGTGGCCCAGGACCCCGCCCTTTCACGGCGGTAACAGGGGTTCAAATCCCCTTGGGGTCGCCATTTTTTTGAATTTGATTTTAGTCCTGGAAAATCAAATTTACCTTTTTATGTACAAAAAGGTCGCTTAGCTCAGTTGGTAGAGCGCTACCCTTACAAGGTAGATGTCACAAGTTCGAGTCTTGTAGCGACCACCATAACTGTTTCTTAAAAAGTCTTCGACTTTTCAAGGTAACATATTTTTAAATGCGCGGCGGTAGTTTAGTTGGTTAGAATGCTGGCCTGTCACGCCGGAGGTCGCGAGTTCGAGTCTCGTCCGCCGCGCCATTTAAAA
>JAMOMC010000142.1 GCA_027068765.1 Campylobacterales bacterium | reverse complement strand
CATACTTTTTATACAAAGGATTTATATGCAAAGTTTAGTAGAAAAAACTAAAAGTCAAAGAAAAACTTTTACAATTCCTAGCTATATTGTTAAAGAGTTAGAAGAGTATTCTAAAACTTCTAAAAAAAAACAGTCTCAAGTCATAGCTATAGCACTTGAAGAGTATCTACATAAAAAAAATAGACTAGACAAGGTAAAAAAACGATTAGATATACTTGAAGGGCTTGTTGGTATTTTACCAGAGGGAAGCACGAAAGATAAGAAAATTCAAGACATCTTAGGCAAATAGCATGGAGCAAAATATCTTTATAGATGCCAATGTTTTGATAGATCTTTTTGAGAAAAAAAGAATTTTTCATGATGATTCGGTATATGTGATAGGAAAACTTTTTGGTGATGAAAATGTAGAGCTTTTTATCAGTAGTGATATGATTTCAAATATATTTTATATTTTAAATAACCATTATAAATACGGCTTTGAAAAAACACTTGATGTGATAGATAAAATCTCAAAAGCACATGTAGTTCACCCTGTCAGCTTTGATGATATCTCTATGTCTATAAAAATATGTAAAGAGGCCCAATTTAGAGATTATGAAGATGCATTACAATATATCTGTGCACTCAAAGAAGAGTGTACCTTGATCGTGACAAATAATCCAAAAGATTTTAAAAACTCTTTGATAGAGATAAAAACTACAAAAGAGTTATCTAGATTGTTAAGAGATAAAATTTGATTTTTAAAAATAACATTTCAATTTGAAATATTATTAACTAAAACAACTTTTTTTTACTAAAATACCCTAGTTACTTTAAAAGGAAGAGACATGGATAAAAAGTTTATAACAACACTTCAAAATGATTTCAATGCTATTTCAAATACTTTGGAAGAAACAGAGATAGAGTTTTGGTATGCTAGAGAGTTGCAAGAGATGCTTGGGTATCAAAGTTGGGACAAGTTTTTAAATGTCATAAAAAAAGCAAAGATATCTTGTGAAAATTCAAAAGTAGAGATTTCTGACCATTTTCGCCATGTGGAAAAAATGGTTACAATAGGCTCAGGTGCGACAAGAAAGATAAAGGATATAGTTCTTACTCGTTATGCTTGTTATCTGATCGCTCAAAATGGAGATAGCAGCAAAGAGCCAATAGCTTTTGCGCAAACTTATTTTGCTATACAAACAAGAAAACAAGAGTTATTAGAACAACGAAAAGAGTTAGAAAATAGGCTTGAAGCAAGAGCAAAGCTAAAAGAATCAGAAACTGAGCTATCACGCAATATCTATGAAAGAGGAGTTGACAATAGTGGTTTTGCACGAATTCGCTCAAAAGGAGATGAGGCACTTTTTGGTGGATATACTACCTCAGCTATGAAAGAGAAATTATCAGTAT
>JAMOMC010000141.1 GCA_027068765.1 Campylobacterales bacterium | reverse complement strand
AGAGTTATTCATAAACATAATCCATATAATCTATCTTCATCATCTGTGGGTATAGTTTTGTCTCTTCACCATAAATCCTAAAACGAGGTTCAAGATAAGATGTTGAGAGTGAGATGGAGGGAAGATTTGTGATAGAGCTTATATCTTGTGAGTTTTGTCTATTTTGTGAAAAAGAGTATAAAAATATAGATACCAAAACTCCTAAAAGTATAAGAGAAAAAGAGAGGAAAACTTTCGTGAGTGTGGTGATGATACTCTCCTTTTAAATTATCCAAACCATAGATAAATGTTTGTGCTATATCTGTAAATTTTACTATTTTTTTCCCATGATGTTCATTTAAAAATATCTCTAAGAGGTCGAGTCTTAAATCTTAAACTTTAAAATAAATCAAATAGATAAATTTATATCAACTTACAATCATATTTTTTAAATTTGCTATCATCACTCATCAAGTAAAATTTTCGATTTTGTGCTTGGGCTATGAGCATCCTGTCAAATGGGTCTTTATGAAAAAAAGGCATGTTTCTTAAAAACAAAGCATCTTCACTAGAAAAATCAAGCATCTCAAATCCACTATCTTTAGAAACAGCAATAGGATCAAAATCTATGTTTAATTTTCCCAAAGAAGATTTTATCATCAGTTCAGTGATAGTAACAGCACTTACATAGATGATGTTTGAAAGCCTTTCTAATTCCTCTTTTTTCTTAGATGATAACATCTCAGGCTCACCAATAGCCCATAAAAATATATGAGTATCGATGAGTATTTTCATACACTTTTCCCATAAAACATTGCATTTATCTCATCATCTTCACTCATAATTTCTTTTGGCACTATTAGTTTACCTTTAAGAAGTCCTAGTTTTCTTTTACCACTAGGCTTGTGCATGACAAGATCGGCGATAGGAAGATTGTTTTTGGCTATGACAACTTTCTCTCCATGATAAACCATGTCAATCAATTTAGAAAGATTTGTTTTTGCTTCTGATATATTGACTATCATGTTTTAAACCTTTTTATTGTACTTGGTCTATTGTACTGTATCTGGTCTAGTTAGTCAAGTTTTTATAAGTTTAAAAAAATTTTGGTAATTTGCTCTGTATTTAAAGTAAATATCTTAACTTTCGCACCTAAATCCAAGCAATTTTTGAGTGACATTCTGCAGTACAGTGATAATACCCACTAAATCTTCATTTCTATTTACAATATCTTCAATTTTAGCTATTTCGTCAAGTATGGAGATAAATACTTGCATGGCAATAGCTAAGGAGTGAAGTTCACACTCAAGATCCTTAAATAACCCACCAATGGTTTTTGGTTCATTGCTTATTCTGTTGATGTAGCTGACAATATTGTAGGTAAAAAATGAAAGTGTTATTCTTGCAATAAGTGCTTCATAGATTCTATT
>JAMOMC010000140.1 GCA_027068765.1 Campylobacterales bacterium | reverse complement strand
TGTTGCATCTAAAATAAACCTTTGAGGATTTTTAATGTGATGCAGAGTCATCGCTGTTACAATCAAATCAAATTGATTTTTTGTGAATGTATCACTGTTCGCATTGTGTAGATTAGTTGAAATATTTGTTATATTTGCTTTGGTGATTTTTCTATTTAGCTCATCTAGCATTCCTTGTGAATTATCCATAGCAACTATAGAGTTAACCTCTTCAAACAGTTGAAAACAAATAAGTCCTGTACCTGCACCATAATCTAAAATATCTTTATCTTTTATGTTGATTAACTCTTTAATTTTTGTAGCTGTCTTGAGGGCACTTTTTATTCGTTCGGGTTTTAAATCCCACTCTTTGGCTAACTCATCAAATTTATTCATAATGTTTCTCTTTTTGTAGTTATTTTACTATAATATCACAAAACGGAGAAGATATATGAAAAAGATACTATTAATCCTTATCTTAATAATCTCGTTAGATGCAAAAACTTCAACTTTAAAATTTAGCAAAGAGAGCCAAAATGCCATGACTTGGGCAGATGCTTTAGTTTATTGTGAAGAGTTGTCTAGCCAAAACAGAAGTGATTGGCGACTCCCAAAGATAACTAAATTGGTAACATTTAAAGATGCGCGTTCTGATAGTTCCAAATATTATTGGAGTTCTACTACTTATGCTTATTATAAAAAAACAGCTTGGTTTTCAAGTCCAAGTAAGGATTATCAACACTTTAGTCTTAAGACAAAAAAATATTATGTGAGGTGTGTTGTAGATTAGTAAGTAGAGGTATACTCTCTTGTAAGAAGTGTTGAAGAGAGCAAGGTATTTCTCTTGGTTAAAAGGGAATTAGCATTAAAAAGCTCCTCTTTACTTGGATTGCTCAATCCATATAAATCATTGAAAAGCTCTAAATAAGAGGAAAGTTGATTGTCATCACTATTAAACAGCAAACGATTTAATTGTATTGATAAATCTCCTAGTTTTTCACTCTCATTTGTGGTTAATTTTTCACCTAAGATTGTGTTATATCCGCTACTTAAAAACGATAAATCATTATTTGTATCGCCTCCAAAAAGCTGACTGATAGATCTTTGTGTGAGATACCCTCCTAACTCATTTGTGAAAGTGTTAATTTGTTCTCTATTTTTTTCGTCTACTCCAAGGTTTTGAAATATCTTATCAAAATTTATAAGCTCTAATTGCGAGGAGTTGTTTGGGTAAATTGCATCTAAGCTAGCTCTTATATTTTGAAGTTCTTCAAGTTGTGCTTTATCTAAATCATTTGGTATACCAAAAATTCCATCTAACATGTTGTCTATTTGTGAAATTTCAAATAGATTTTTAGATTCATTGGAGAAAGAGACTGTATCTATGGAACTATTTTGAATGGCATCTGAAATTTGTTTTATCTGTTTTGGTTTGGTAT
>JAMOMC010000139.1 GCA_027068765.1 Campylobacterales bacterium | reverse complement strand
CAGCAGTTTTGGTTATATATCTTATAAATCCTACTATGGCTATTGTTCCTGTTGCAGTTGCAGTTATCTCTTTGGCTCTTAATTTTGCTCTTCAGTATCCTATGGCAAATCTTCATAAAGAGAGTTTTAAAGAGGCACAAAGCAAACAGGGTTATCTGATAGAACAGTTACAAGGAAGTGAGGCTATAAAACTCTCAAATGCTCTACCAAAAAGAGTTCATAAGTGGCAAAAGATTGTAAATTTTTACAACAATATACAGAGTAAAATAGCGATTTTAAATGCTTGGAGTTCATTTGCATCTCAAGGACTTTTGCAAAGTGTTTCATTGGCTACTATCATAGTTGGTGTTTTTTGTATTCACGAGGGGAGTTTGAGTGTTGGAGGGTTAATCGCTATCACAATTTTAGCTAGTCGTGCTATGGTTCCTGTTATAAATTTATCATCAATTTTGATAAAGTATAAACAGGCAAAAGAGGCACTTGATAGCTTAAATGAGTATTGGCATTTGGAGACTGAGAGTCAAAAATATTCTGAATTAGGAGTAGGTACAGCTAGTGGGAAAATAGAGTTTGATAATGTAACATTTTCATATCCAGATGCAAACTATGCATCAGTTGAAAATGTATCATTTACCATAAACAAAGGTGAGAGAGTTGGAATTATAGGGCAAACTGGAGCTGGAAAAAGTACAATTCAAAAACTTTTAACAGGCATTGAGACTCCTTGTAGTGGAAAAGTATTTATGGATGATAAAAATATAGAGAGTATTCATCCAGTAGAGCTTAGAGAAAATATCTCTTTGATGCCTCAAGAGCCATATCTGTTTTCTGGTACTTTAAAAGAGAACCTTGAACTCTCACGAAATATCTCCAAACAGAAGATGAGTGAAATTCTCGCCAAAACTGGTCTAGCTGAGCTTGTTAAAAAGAGTGGAGCAAGTGAAGCTTTTAATGTTGGTGAGAGAGGTGCAAATCTATCAGTTGGTCAGAGGCATCTTGTAGCTCTCGGAAGAGCTTTGATGAGCAATGCTCCTATCTTAATTCTTGATGAGCCTACTACTGGTTTAGATATATCTTTGGAGAAAAAACTTGTTTCGCATCTTGATAGTTCACTTGAAGATAAGACATTAATTGTTATCACTCATAGGTTTGCTGCACTTGAGCTTGTAGATAGAGTTATCTTAATTCATGATGGAAAAGTGGTAGCTGATGATAAAAAAGAGATAGTTTTGAACATGTTACAAAACACAAAGGAGTCTTGATGAGAGAGATAGAGATTGAAGATAGAGGAAGTTTTAAGATTGTAACTGTTCCTATCATGTTGTTTGTGCTGTTTTTTCTCACTTGGAGTTATTTTGGTGAAGTTGATGAGATAGTTCGGGGTGAGGGCAAGGTTATAACATCGTCTCAAACAAAGA
>JAMOMC010000138.1 GCA_027068765.1 Campylobacterales bacterium | reverse complement strand
GTATGAGCAGAGTTACTAAGTATCTATTGAGTACCTTTTTTGGCTCATTTACTTCACTTTTTTTTACATTATTTTTTCTAGTTACTATCATAACTTTTATCCGTATATCAAAATTTACACTACTTTTTTCAGTTAGCTTTGTTGATCTTTTTGAGATTTATCTCTATCTTATTCCTGAGATTATAACTTACATACTTCCTGTTACTTTTTTTATAGCTCTCACAATGGCTGTTTATAAGATGTCAAAAGATAATGAGATTATAGTCTTATTTGCTATGGGGCTTAGCCCTAAAAAGATTTCAAGAGTCTTTTTCTATCTCTCACTGGCCCTTTCTACTCTTCTTTTGATAAATGCACTATTTTTTATCCCTATCTCAAAACAGTTAGGAAAAAACTTTCTTGAGTATAAAAAACTTGAAGCAAAGGTGAATTTGAAAGAGAGTGAATTTGGACAAAAATTTGCTACATGGAATCTTTTTGTAAATGAGTTAGAGGATAAAAATATATATAGAAATTTAGTTCTTTATGAGAGAGATGAAAAAGGAGGAGTTGATACTTTTATTGTCGCTACAAAGGCTAGTTTGGATAAAAATAGCTCACTTTTATCATTTAATCTTGATGAAGGTTTGGTTTATAATTTTAGAGAAAATGAGTTAAAACTTATTGATTATGAGAAGTTAAAAATAACTTATAAACCAGAGATTAAAGAGATAAAAAGTGATGATATATTTGAGTATTGGTTAAAAGCTAAAGAGAGTAAAAAAAGAGCAAGATCACTCTCTCTTGCAATTTTAGTAGCACTTTTGCCTTTAGCTTCGTATCTGTTTGCTATATCTTTTGGCATTGCAAATCTTCGCCATCAAAGTCCAAATGTATATCTAAATATGTTTTTAGTGGTCATAATTTACTATTTTGTTAGTTATCAAGTTGCTGTAAAATTTCCTTTAGTTGGTACGGGGTTTGTTTTTGCTATTTTTTATCTTGCATCTCATATATTTTTTCATAAAAAAACACTCATTAGGTACTGATGCGAGTAAAAGTAGTTCTCTCTTATGATGGGAGTAAATTTAGCGGATTTCAGCGGCAAAATTCTGGTGTAAAAACAGTTGCAAATAGAATTGAAGAGATATTAAAATCTCTTGGAATTTTTACAAAGATAAGGGCTAGTGGAAGAACTGATAGTGGTGTTCATGCTCTAAATCAAGTTATAGATTTCAACCTTCCATCTTTTTGGAAAGATATTATAAAGCTTAAAAAAGTTATAAACTATAATGCACTTCCAGATATTTTTATAAAAGATATTAGAGTAGTAGATGAGAATTTTCACTCAAGATATAGTGCCAAAAAAAGAGTTTACAGGTATATGGTTTCAACTCTCAATCCTAATGTTTTTATGACAGATTATCTATTTTATGTAAAAAAGATAGATGAAGAGGCTATAAAAGAGGCTATAAAAGAGTTTGAAGGAGAGTATGATTTTTCACTTTTTAAAAAGTCAAAAGGTGGAGAAAAAAATTCTATTAGAAAGATATATAAAACTAGATTTTATAAGCATAAAGGTACTTATGTTTTTACATTTGAAGCAGATGGTTATCTAAGAAGTCAAATTAGAATGATGGTCTATTTTTTGTTAGAAATTAGTAGTAAAAAATTAACGATTGATGATTTAAAAGAGCAGCTTAGATGTGAAAAAAAACACTCTTTTGGGCTTGTGTTACCTTGTGGTTTATATCTTAGTTCTATAAAGTATTGATCTTTCCTCCCAAAGAGATCAATCAATAGTGTTTAAGATGCAACTCTTTTTAACTCTATTTGTTTTAATGAGTGCATTGCCATTAAATCTTCGTTATCAAGATTCAATTTATTGCATAAAACACCAAGTTTTAAAATTAAGAACTCCTCATAGTTGTTCTTCTTCAGATATGATATAGCTGAAGGTGTTTTGTTAATTGATGCTGCAATCTCTTTGTTTGATACTTTCATTTTTTTCCTTTTTGTTTAAATTTGTTATACTACTACATCGCACAATTTTCGTTTTTGTTTAATTTTTTTGGAATAAAGTCGCCAATTTAAGTTAAATTCAAGAAAAAGTTAGATATATGACACTTTTTGTTACAAATAATGAGTATTTGTGTATAATTGCGACCATGAGATTAGATAAATACCTTCACTTAAATAACTTTACAACTAGTAGAAATCAAGCACAAGAGCTTATAAAAGAGAGAAAAGTCGAAGTTTTGGGGAAAATAGTCACAAAATCATCATTTGAAATTATTGATCAAGAGGTAAAGATTTTGGTTGATACTATATATGTAAGTCGTGGGGCTTATAAATTGAAATTTTTTTTGGATACTCACCTTATATCTGTAAAAGATAAAAATTGTCTCGATATTGGGAGTTCTACAGGTGGATTTGTTCAAGTTCTTTGTGAAAAAGGGGCTAGTTTAGTTACTGCCGTTGATGTTGGAAGTGGTCAACTATCAAAAGAGATTTTAAACAATAAAAAAGTGAAAAGCTTTGAGAAGATGGATATTAGGAATTTTAGGAGTGAAAATAGTTTTGAATTTGTAACTTGTGATGTCTCTTTTGTTGGAATTTCTCATATTTTAAAAGATATAGATAGGTTATCTTCAGATGAGATTGTTATCTTATTTAAGCCTCAGTTTGAGGTTGGTAAAGAGGTAAAAAGAGATAAAAGAGGTGTTGTTAAGGATTCAAAAGCTATTATTTTTGCTTGTAAAAAGTTTGAAGATTTGACTTTATCTCTTGGTTGGAGAAGAGAGATTTGCGATAATTCACAATTAAAAGGTAAAGATGGAAATGAAGAGATTTTCTACTATTTTAAAAAATGAAGAGATTACTTCTTTAGCCATTGGTGGATTTGATGGACTTCATGTTGCTCATCAAAAGTTGATATCGCATCTTGGTTTAAAAGGTATACTTCTTATAATTGATAAAAAAACGGCCTCTTTAACTCCAAATAAATATAGATGTAGACATCTTGAACATAGATGTGTTTTTTTAGACTTTGATGAGATAAAACAGATGAGTGCATCTTCATTTGTATCTTTTTTAAAAGAGTGGTTTGTGAATCTTGAAAAAATTGTAGTAGGTTATGATTTTCGTTTTGGTAAAGATGCCCTTGGGGATGCAAAAGAGCTTAAAAGGCTTTTTTCTAAAGAGGTTGTTATAGTTGATGAGGTATTTGTAGATGGTATATCTGTTCACTCTAGGGTTATAAGAACTCTTTTAAAAGAGGGAAAATTAAAAACTGTTTCATCTCTTCTTGGTCGTCATTATGAGATTGTTGGCAAGGTTATAAAAGGGCAGGGTGTTGGTGCAAAAAAGCTTTTTGCTACACTAAATTTGGAAGTGAAAGATTTTTTAATTCCCAAAGAAGGAGTATATGCTACTTTTACCAAAATAGGTAAGAAGAGTTATCCATCAGTTACTTTTATAGGTAAACGACTTTCAACAGATGGTAAATTTTCTATAGAGACTCATCTTTTAGATGAGAAATTACAGCAGATAAAAGGGGATATAACTATCTGCTTTATTGTTTTTTTAAGAGATAATAAAAAGTTTAATTCTCTAGATGAATTAAAAGAGCAAATTTCAAAAGATTTGGACAAAAGTCGGTCATATCTAAAATTTACTCAACTTTAGATAAAATCTCTGCCTAAAATTAGATTTATAAATTAGGTGGGAAAATGGCAGTAGAGATAGATTATTATGAGTTACTAGAAATTTCAAGAGATGCATCTGGAGCTGAAGTAAAGAAATCTTATAGAAAATTAGCGATGAAGTTCCATCCTGATCAAAATCAAGGTGACAAACAAGCAGAAGAGAAGTTTAAGTTAGTTAACGAAGCATATCAAGTTTTAAGTGATACTCAAAAAAGAACAACTTATGATAGATATGGATTAGCAGGGTTACAAAACCAAGGATTTCAACGCTCATCAAATATGGACATGGGAGACTTGGGTAGTATTTTTGAGTCCGTGTTTGGTAGTGGTTTTGGAGGCTTTGGTTCATCAAGAGGTGGAGGAAGTCAGCAGAAGTATCCTTTAGATATTGAGAGTGAAACATCTTTAGAGTTTAATGAAGCTATCTTTGGATGTGAAAAAGAGATAGTTTATAGTTATAAAAAACTCTGCGATGATTGTGGTGGTACTGGTGATAGAGATAAAAATCCAACAACTTGTTCAGTATGTGATGGAAAAGGTGAACAATATTATCGTCAAGGATTTATGACATTTGCTCAAACTTGTGAGAGTTGTGGTGGTGAAGGTAAGCAGATAAGAAATAGATGTGAAAGTTGTAAAGGTGAAGGTTATATAAGTGAACAGACCAAGACAACTGTATCTATACCTGCTGGAATTGATCACGGTAATAGAATTCGTGTAGGCAAAAAAGGAAACATTGGTAAAAATGGACAAAGAGGTGACCTTTATGTGTTAATTGGAGTTGAAGATGATGAACACTTTCTTCGTGATGGAGATAACATCTATATGGAAATTCCTATCTTTTTTACACAAGCTGCATTAGGAGGAAGTATAAAAATACCTACCCTAAAAGAGCAAAGAGAGATAAAAATACCAACAGGTGTTAAAGATAAAGAGCAGTTTGTATTAAAAGGAGAAGGAGTCGCTAATGTTCATAATGGACGAAAAGGTGATTTGATAGCTCAAGTTAAGATACTCTATCCTAAAAAGTTAAATGATGAGCAAAAAGAGTTACTTAAAAAACTAGGAGACTCTTTTGGCTATGAAAGTACTCCAAATGAGAGTAAGTTTGATGGAGTTTTAGATAAAGTCAAAGGCTGGTTTAAGTAAAGGAGTCAAAATGGCATGTGAATTTCCAACTATAAATGAAAATTTCGATGAGATAAAAAAGATATTTGAAGATGTTAAAACTATAGCTTTTCCTGGACTCTCTCCAAAAGAGGATAAAGATAGTCATAGGGTTGCTAAGTATTTGCAAGAACAAGGTTATAAAATTATTCCAATTTATCCAAAAGAAGATACGATACTTGGAGAGAGAGTTTATAGATCTCTAAGTGAAGTAAAACAGAGAGTTGATATGGTTGATATGTTTCGTAAATCTGAAGTTGCTTTAGAGATTGTTAAGGAAATTGAAAAAAGAGATGATGTGAAAGTGCTTTGGCTTCAAAAAGGGATTATTAATAACACAGCGGCTAAAAAAGCTAAGGCTCTTGGCTTAAGAGTTGTGCAAAACAGATGCACTATGGTTGATCATAAAAGTATAAATTCCCAATGATAGATATAGAAAAAATCAAAGATGCGAAACAGA
This sequence comes from Campylobacterales bacterium, assembly GCA_027068765.1. Taxonomy (GTDB): domain Bacteria; phylum Campylobacterota; class Campylobacteria; order Campylobacterales; family QNZT01; genus SZUA-1433. The sequence continues at coordinate 22,585 of JAMOMC010000138.1, read as the reverse complement.
GGATAAAAGATATTGTCAATAAAACTCCTTTTGCATATGCTCCACTCTTAAGTAACCATTGTCAGACAAATATCTTTTTAAAAAAAGAAAATCTTCAACTAACAGGTGCTTATAAATTAAGAGGTGCTTATAATAAGATAGCAACTTTAAGTGAAAAACAAAAAGAGTTTGGAGTTATAGCTGCAAGTGCTGGAAACCATGCTCAAGGTGTTGCTTATAGTGCTAATATATTTAAAATTTCTTCAACTATCATCATGCCAGAGGCTACCCCGCTTTTGAAAGTTCTTAGTACAAAAAGCCTTGGTGCAGAAGTTATATTGAAGGGTGAGAATTATGATGAAGCTTATGAGTTTGCTTTGGAGTATGCAAAAGAGAGAAACTTAACATTTATACATCCTTTTGCTGATGATGCTGTGATCGCTGGGCAGGGGAGTGTTGCATTAGAGATGCTTGAAGAGATGGATGATATAGACATTGTTGTTATCCCCATTGGTGGAGGAGGGCTTATTAGTGGTATGGGAGCTGTTTTTAAGCAGTTAAAACCTGATGTAAAAATTATCGGAGTTGTTGCAAATGGTGCAGATGCTATGCTTCAATCTTTTAATGCTAAAAAAGCTATTGATTCTCTTAGTGTTAGGACTATTGCTGATGGAATTGCAGTTAGAGATGTGAATTCTAAAAATTTAGATTATATCTTGGAGACTGTTGATGAAGTTGTTGGGGTTAGTGATGAAGAGATTGCAAATGCGATTTTGTTTTTACTTGAAAAACAGAAGCTTGTAGTTGAGGGTGGTGGAGCTGTTGGAGTTGCTGCTATTATGCATAAGAGATTTGAGTTTTCTAAAAATAGCAAAATTGCAACAGTTTTAAGTGGTGGAAATATCGATGTAAGTATGCTCTCTTTGATAATTGAAAAAGGTTTGATAAAAGCACATAGAAAAATGAAGTTAATAATCACACTCATAGATAAACCAGGTTCTCTAAGAAATCTTACAGATCTTTTTCAAAAACTTGGAGCAAATATTATTCAGATAGATTATGATAGAACTTCTACATCCTTATCTTATGGAGATGCAAATGTAACTTTAGCACTTGAGACAAAAGGTGAAGCGCATCAGGTAAAAATTAGGGAGAGTTTAAAAAAAGCTGGGTTTCATTTTTATGAAGAGCTTAGGGCTTGAATTTTAGATAAATAATTCTGAGAAATTTTTTTGTTATTTTATTCTAAGAGAAGAGTTCAAATTTTTTTTTAATTTTTCTATAAAATATCCAACTTTGCAATACTCCACGCACAAATAAAAAGAGTAAAAAACTAAACCAATACAGATGTAGTGAGCCAAAAGGTTGTAAAATATAAAAAACAGCTATAAAAATAACTAATGATATAAGGACACTGTCTCTCATCTCTTTTGAAGCTGTTAAGCCGATAAACACTCCATCCCAAACAAATGCAACAAATCCAGCAAAGCCCATCATGATAGTCCAAAAGAGATAAGGTTTTGTAGCTTCTATCAAATCATTTTTATTGGTATAAAGCTTTAAAATCCACTCCCCAGCAAAATAGTAAACAAAAGCATAAAAAACAGCTAATAAAAATCCCCAATAAAATGAATATCTGATAGCTTGATACAATTTTTTTCTATCTCTTGCTCCAAAATACTTACCAACTAAACTTTCAGCAGCATAAGCAAAGCCATCAATTCCAAAAGAGATCCAAGATAAAAATTGAAATAGTATAACAGTTATAGCTAATGCCATCTCTCCCTCTTTTGCATTTTGTGCATAAAAAAATGCAAAAGCAAATGTCAAAGCTATTGTACGGATAAAAATATCTTTATTGATATTTAAAAACTTCATAAGGGAGTTTTTATTTAAAATATCCTCTTTTTTGATGCTTTGCAATCTATTTTTATAGCGAAATAGCAGTATAAATGCCAAGAAAACTCCTCCATATTGGGCTATAACCGTGCCATATGCAACACCTTGGATACCTAAATTTAACTCTTTTACAAAATAGTAGCTAAGTACAATGTTTATGATGTTGACAAAAAGAGTAATTATAAGTGGAATTATGGCATTTTGTAGACCAAAAAACCAACCAAAAAGTACATATAAAGAGAGTGTTGCAGGTGCAGCAAAAATACGAATTTCAAAATATTGTACAACTAAAAGATAGTAGTTTTGGTCAATATTCATAAAATAAGCGACTATTTTTATAATAGGTGTTTGAAAAATGATTAGTAAAAATGAGATAATTAATGAAAGAAAAAGTGCTCTCACTAAAGTATTTGTTAGCTTTGTGTTGTCATTTTGACCATATGCCTGAGCACTTAAGCCAGTTGTACCCATCCGTAAAAAACCAAAATTCCAATAAATTAGATTAAAGACCATAGCAGCAATTCCAACACTTGCAAGATGCAAAGATGACTCATGTCCCATTAGAGCTGTATCTACCGTCGATAAAAGAGGAACAGAGATATTACTGATGATATTTGGAATAGCGAGTTTTAAAATTTCTTTATTCATATAAGGTTTTTATGAGTTAATTTCCCCAACCATGCATCTTGTTTGCACCAAGTATTTGATAGTTTTTAAAAGTATTTTCGATTTCATTAACAGCTACATAGTTATGTTTTATTAATCTATCTTCAAGCTCTCTTAGATTGTGTCCTTCTTCTAGTATAAAGATAACTTTTCCCGCATTTTTGATAACTGCGTGGAGTTTTTTACAGAAAATATCAAAATCTTCAATCTCTTTTAAATCGATTTTTACAAATACAAAATCATACTGTTTAGCATGGCGGTTATATCTGTTTTTATTAAAATCAAACTTGTGAGGTTTAAAATTTGTTGTTTTAGAGATTAACTCAAAGTAGTTAGTATCTGGTATAACTAACTCATATCCATATTCTTGTGATTTACAAAGTGCATCTAACTCTTCACACAAGCCACAAGATAGTGATGTTAGATGAAATATATCTAAAGATGGATAATCTCTTGGAATGATGGTGAGAAGCTCTTTAATCTCTTGTGCATCTATATTTTGCATATTTAAACCCTTATTTTTATATAACATTATAGTAATAAAAACAAAAACTCATATTATTTTGATATAATAGTTCGCATGTTAGAGTATATTAAAGATATTGATTTAGGTTTCAAAATACCCACTCCTGATAAGACTATAAAAGTTGCAATTACAGGAATGAGTCGTAGTGGGAAGAGTGTTTTTTTGACTTCATTAATCAATCAACTCATTGCAAATGATAAGCTTCCATTTCTAAATGATAAATTAGGACGGAGCTTTGTAGCGAGGCTTCTTCCTCCAGATAGTGTTTATATGAGATTTGATTATTATAACAAACTAAATGCTTTTAGATCCTCCACACCAAAGTGGCCAAAATCTACAAAATCAGTTAGTAAAACGACACTTCAGTTAGAGTTTAAGAGTGATTATGCTTTTTTAAAAAACCAAATAGTAAACTTAGAGCTTATTGATTATCCTGGTGAGTGGCTTTTGGATTTGTCTCTTTTAAATATGAGTTTTAAAGAGTGGTCTGAGTATATGATAGAGTTGGCTTCTAAGCCAAAAAGGGCAAAGTTTTCAAAAGAGTGGTTATATGATTTGAAACAACAATCACTTTATAAAAATGGAGATTTAGAACATTGTGAAGAGCAACTTTTTGATCTTTTTAGTGAATATATAAAAAATCTCTACTATCATGGATTTTCTTTTATACAACCAGGTCGCTTTATAGAACCAGGTGATTTAAAAGATGACCCACTTTTAATTTTCACTCCTTTACCTACACCAAAAGGAGAGGTGGAAGCCAACTCAATTTATGCAAATTTTGAAAAACGATATAATGTTTATGTAAATGAGGTTGTAAAGAGATTGTATCTTGAACATTTTGAGGAGTTTGATACACAGATAATTTTGGTTGATTTGATTAAAACTTTAAATGGAGGTAGAGATGTTTTTGATGATATGCATCTTGCTTTTAAAAATATTTTAAAAACTTTTACTTACGGTTCAAACAATATCTTCTCAAAATTTTTTAACTTAAAAATTGATCATGTTCTTTTTGCTGCAACTAAAGCAGATCATATTCCTTCAAGCAATCATGAAGCTTATATGAAACTTTTAGAAGAGATGATTTGGGATATAAAAAAAGAGTTAGATATAAAACATATAGATACTGAGGTTACGATATTTTCTTCTGTAAAGAGTACACAGTATGTTAAGGCTAAGATAGATAATATAGAAGTTGATTGTGTTCGTGGTATTGTTGAGGGTGAGAGTGAGCTTTCTACTCATTTTACAGGATTTATTCCTAAGAGTTATAAAGATGATGATTTTTGGAAAGATAATGATTTTAATTTTGTGACATTTGCTCCTATCTCTTTTCCTCCACGAGATGCAAATGCAACTGCACATATTAGAATGGATCGTTTAATCTATTCACTTTTAAAAGGTAGGGTATGAAAAATATAAAACCAACAAGAATTAAAGAGAGCAAACAAGAGGATCAGATAACAAAAACTCTAGAGCCTAAAAGAGTTAAAGAGAGTGAGTTTTATGAAGAGGTTGAAAAAGAGGAGAAAAAGAGATTAACTAAATTAAAATCAATAAGTCTGTTTGCTAGAAAAGGGTTGATTTTTGGTGGACTTTTGGCTTCATTTATAGTTATTGGGACTATTTATGATGCAGCTTTTACAGTCACTTCTATGCTTACCACTATGCCGATTTTGGGAGTTTTATATCTTGGACTTTTAGTATCTTTGATAGGTATTGTCTCATATGCTCTTTTTAAACAGTATTTAGGTTATGCAAAATTAAAACGAATTGATTCACTCCAAGTTGAAGGGTTAGCTCTTATTAAAAATCCAAATGAGAAGACGAAAGAGTATGCTTTAAAAGTGATATCTCAATATGAAAAAAGCGAAGATGAGAGTGTTAGACAAAATGCTAAAAAAGCAAAATTAGAGTTAGAAGATATGTTAGATTGTGAAGTTATTGCTAGAGTTGATGAGCTTCTTTTAAAACCACTAGATGCAAAAGCTAGAAGTATAATCTTAAACTACTCAACTCAAACAGCTATCTCAACAGCTATCTCTCCTGTTGCTTTTATAGATGCCATTTTGATAATTAGTCGCTCATATGCGATGGTTGGAGATATTTCAAAACTTTATGGGTATAAGCCAAATCTTGCAGGAGAGTTGACATTGGCTAAAAATATCATCATAAATCTTGCATTTGCAAGTGTAACTGAACTTTTAACTCATCACGGTGGAGATGTTATTGGTGGGACTATGCTTTCAAAACTTTCAACTCATGGTGCTCAAGGAGTTGCAAATGGAGTGTTGACAGCTCGAGTTGGACTTGGTACAATTAAGTCTGTTAGACCAATAGTTTATAAAGATAAAAGTGAAGGATTTTTAAAAATACTCACTAAAAATATAATAAGTAAAATTTTCTCAAATAAAAAAGAAAATTAGTAAACTTTTTTTTCATATTGACGATATACCCTTAAGATTAATACAAGGGTGAGAGATGTCATTAGAGATAGAAGATGAGTTAAAGTTTAATGAGAACATTGTAGGCAATGTAGATGCAAATAATACAAAATACAAAATACTTCTTATTTGCCAAGATAGTACAGATATACTTTTAGTTAATAAACTTTTAGGAGATCTTGGAGAGTTTAAAGTATATGAAGCTGGAAATTTAAAAACTGCATTGAAAGTTACAAGTTATCTTTCACTTGATTTGATAATAGTTGATGATAGATTACCAACACTTAGTGGTTATGATATTATAAAAAGATTGGATAAATCTATAACTTTAAAAAATGTTCCAAAAGTGATGCTTTTGACAAAAGATTATAAAGTAAATAGTTATAAAGAGGCATCTTTTAAAAATTTGGATTTTATAAAAAAGCCGATTGATAGTATGATTTTTAAAACAAGAATAAACTCAATTTTGAGGAATAAAGAGAATAAATATCTTAGTGGTTCAATTTTTGAAAACATGATAGATGCAAAGATTTCTGAAGCAAAAGAGTTTTTAAAAATTTATAAAAGTTTTTTAGATATTGATCAAAATCTTCTTTTTGTATATGATAAAAATAGAAATTTAGTTGTTGAGTCAAATAGACACTTTGCTAACTTTTTTGGTGAAAATTCTCTTTTTAATAGAGTTATAAAAAATCCAAGATTAATTCAAAAATTTCTTACAAAGATGAGTGATCCTAGTTATTTGAATTCTCATGATAGCGAAACTTGGATTGAATTGATTGAGAGTGCAAGTGATTTTAATTTTTTAATTACAGTTAAAAATAGAGCTAAAACTTACACTTTTAATATCATAATAAATAAGATAAAACTTTTTGCAAAAGAGATGTATATAGTAAAACTTTCAAACCATAACAGAGTAGTTCTAGATAAAAAAGAGGTAACTATAAAATATAGTGAAGCTGTTTTTAATAATTTAAGAGAGCTGAAATCCCAAATAGATATTTTAGATGAGTCTAAACAAAAAGATAAGATGAGTGGGTATCTAATAAATCTTTTAAGTGAACTTAACATCTCTGTACCTCTTTTAAAGAAGAGTGAGCATAAAGAGGATATTATTGTAAATATATATTTTATTATTGCGAAAATTTTAAAAGATAGACTTTCTTCAATGAATGCTACATTAAACTCTGAAAAAATTACAAAAGATTTTGAAGAGAATTATCAAGAGATATATATAAAAATTTCACCAGATGCACTAAATGATGCGATTAGGGGGATACTTGATAATTATCATGAGGTTGAGAATTTAAAAGTAGATATTCAACTATATCAGCTTAAGAATAATTTAAAAATTGAGATAATTACAACAAACAGAAATCAAAGTGAGCATAGCTCAATCATAAATAAATTTTTCAAAAATGATCAAGCTCAAAATCATACAAATGAGCAAATGGTTCCAAAACATGTACAAAATGCATTAAGTCACATGGATGCAGATATAAAGACTTATTTTAACAATGGACAAAACATATTTTTGATAACTCTGCCATTGGATTAATTTTTTACATTTTATGTAGTTATTATAAAAAATTTAATATAATGCCTCTTTAGTTTAACATTTTTAACTTTTAGGGGTTGTTGTATCTTATGAAAACATTTAATATTCGCTTTAGAAGTGATGAAAAACTTAGAGATTTTATATACGAAAAAGAGATTACAGACTCTAGTGATATTTTAATTCAAGTTTTTTCACATCAAAAAGATCCAAAAGAGATTCAAAAAATTATAACAATTTTAGATGAACTTCTTCCTAACTCAACAATTACAGGAACTACAACAGATGGTGAGATAATTGATGGACGAATTTTAACTAAAAATATTGTTATATCTATCACAGTATTTGAATACTCATATCTTAAATCTACGATTTTAAAATTTAAAGAGGATAGTTTTCAAAGTGGAGTTTTAATTGCTAAAAAAATTGTTACTAAAGAGACAAAGGCTGTTATCCTTTTTGTCTCAGCAGAGAGTGTTTTAGCAGATGAGATTTTGCAAGGTATTAAATCTATAAATAGTGATGTAGTGGTATCAGGTGGGCTTTGCGGAGATGGTGGTAGTTTTGATGGTGGATTGGTTTTTAGTGGTAAAAAAATATATGAAAATGGTATCGTAGCTGTAAGCTTAAATGGAGATAAATTAAGTGCAACAAACAGATATACATCACAGTGGGAGCCAATTGGTAGAGAGTTTAAGATTACAAAATCAAAAAACAATAGGGTTTATACAATTGATAAAATGTCAGTATATAAGCTATATGAAAAATATCTAGGGGAGAAAGTTGCTAAAAAACTTCCTCTTAGTGGGTTGCAGTTTCCATTTGCTATAAAAGATAGAGAAAATGGTTCATATATAGCTAGGTCTGTTCGTCTTAGTTTAGGTGATGGTTCAATGGTTTTTGCAACCAAAATGCAAAAAGATCAAGTAGTTCAAATAGCTTTTGGAGATGCCGAGAAGATGCTTGAAAATACTCAAAATCTTATTGAAGATGTAGCTTTAAATGTTCCAACACAGAGTGTTTTTATCTATGCATCTGGAGGGAGACGAAGGTTTTTACAAAATATTGCATATGCTGAGATTGAGCCTTTTAAGATGTTAGGAGACAGTGTTGGTTATTTTGGATATGGGGAGTTTTTTCAAAACTCTAAAGAGTCTCTGTTTTTAAATCAAAGTATGTCATTTTTAGTACTCTCAGAGAGCACTAAACTTAATAAAATAGAGGTAGATTTTAAATCTCATTATAAAAATCTAGATCAAAACTTAGAGCTTACAAAAGCTCTTAGTAATATCGCTAAAGTCTCTTCAAGTGAACTTCAAGAGTTAAATCAAAAACTAGAAATGAGAGTAAAAGAGGAAGTGCAAAAAAATAGAGATAAAGATTCTATTTTGATACACAATAGCAAATTAGCACAGATGGGTGAGATGATGAGTATGATTGCTCATCAGTGGAGACAACCACTCTCAGCAATTTCAGCAACTTCAACAGGACTTCAGATAAAGATAGAGTTAGGAAAATACGATGAGGAGTTTTTCTTAAAATCTTTAGGAAAAGTTGAAGATTATGTAAATCATCTATCAGATACGATAGATGATTTTACTAATTTTTTTAAACCTTCAAAGAAAAAAGAGAATGTAAGTACAAAATATTTAGTTGATAAGGCGATTTTTATACTCTCTCCATCATTTTCATTAAATTCTATTTTAGTTACAACAGAGTTTAACGAAAATGTAGAGTTTGCAACTTACTCAAATGAAGTGGTTCAAGTTCTTATAAATTTATTGAAAAATGCTGAAAACATACTTTTAAAAAGAGAGATATTGGAACCAAAAATTCATATAAATACTTTTTTAAAAAATAGCAAAATATATATAGAGATTATGGATAATGCTAAAGGAGTTGATGATGAGATAATTGGAGAGATTTTTGAATCTTATTTTACTACAAAAGATGCAGAAAATTCAACTGGTCTTGGTCTTTATATGTCAAAGTTTATTATTGAAAATAGTTGTGGTGGAAGTTTGGGTGTTGAAAATATCAAAGATGGTGCAAAATTCACAATTATTTTACAATCATAATGATAATATTTGCTTTTTGTTAGCAAACAAAAGATATAGTAAAAAAAAATTATTAAAAGGTATTCAATGAGAAGATATTTGATTGGTTCAATAGTAGCGGTTACTCTTTTGGTTTCAAGTGCAAATGCAAAAGTGTTTGCAACAGTAGATGGAGCTGAGATAACAGATAGAGATATTGGTGTAATTTTACAAGTAATCCCTGGTGCTAATTTTGAGCAGATGAGTGATGAGCAGAAAAAACAGATTATCAATCAAGCAATTGAGAAGAAGCTTTTAGGCAAAGAGGCACTTAAAAAAGGTATGGATAAAGAGCCTGAGTTTAAAGAGGCATTAAAGAGTGTCAAAGAGGAGCTAGCATTAGAACTTTGGATGAAAAAGCAGTTTGATAGTATAAAGTTAACAGATAAAGATTTAAAAAGTTTTTACGATAAAAACATAGATAAGTTCAAACAAGAAGAGAGTGCAAAAGCTAGACATGTACTTTTGACAACTAAAGAGGATGCAGAAGCTGTTATAAAAGAGTTAAAAGGTGCAAAAGATACAGTAGCAAAATTTATAGAGTTAGCAAAGACAAAATCAACAGGTCCTAGTGCTCCTACTGGTGGAGATTTGGGTTGGTTTGATAGAAAAAGAATGGTAAAAGAGTTTAGTGATGCTGCATTTGCTCTTAAAAAGGGAGCATATACTAAAAAACCTGTCAAGAGTCAATTTGGTTATCATGTTATCTTGTTAGAAGATATTAAACCAGCTGGAAATGCTTCATTTAAAGATGCAAAGCCTAGTATTGAGCAGAATTTAAAAGTTGAAAAATTTCAAGAGAAGATGAAAAAAATCTCTAAAGAGTTAAGAAGTAAAGCCGATATATCTATTAAGTAAAGTATATTTAAAAAAGGTTAGAGATGTCTAAAAAAGTTTTGGAAGTTGTTGGCAGTGGGGTTTTGAGCGGAGATGATGTACAAAAAATTTTTGACATCGCTAAAAAAGAGGGATTTGCAATTCCTGCTGTAAATGTAGTAGGAACAAGTTCAATAAATCCTGTTTTAGAAGCTGCAAAAGAAGTGAACTCTCCTGTGATTATCCAGTTTTCAAATGGAGGAGCTTATTTTTATGCTGGCAAAGCTCTATCAAATGAAGATGAAAAAGCGGCGATTTTAGGTGCTATTAGTGGAGCAAAACATGTTCACATGATGGCTAAGGCTTATGGCATACCTGTAATTTTACATACAGACCATGCGGCTAAAAATCTTCTTCCTTGGATTGATGGGCTTTTAGATGCAAGTGAGGCTCATTATAAACTTCACGGTACTCCTTTATATAGTTCACATATGTTAGATTTGTCAGAAGAGTCTTTGGAGGAGAATTTATCTATTTGTGAAGAGTACTTAAGGCGTATGAGTAAAATCGGTATGACACTTGAAATTGAGCTTGGAATTACTGGTGGTGAAGAGGATGGAGTTGATAACTCAAATGTGGATAGTTCACTTTTGTATACACAGCCTGAGGAAGTTTGTGAGGCATATGAGAGACTTAGTGCGATTAGTGATAAGTTTACAATTGCTGCTTCATTTGGAAATGTTCACGGTGTTTATAAACCGGGAAATGTCTCATTGCAACCTAAGATTTTAGATAATTCACAAAAGTATATACAGCAGAGATTAGGTACAAAAGATAAGCCTGTTGATTTTGTTTTTCACGGTGGAAGTGGTTCTAGTTTAGAAGATATAAGAGAAGCTATCTCTTATGGAGTTATAAAGATGAATATAGATACAGATACTCAGTGGGCTTTTTGGGATGGAGTTAGAGAGTATGAATCTAAAAATAGAGCATATTTGCAAGGACAAATTGGAAATCCAGATGGTGAAGAGAAGCCAAATAAAAAATATTATGACCCGAGAAAGTGGCTTAGAGAGGGTGAAAAAACATTGGTTTGTAGATTAAAACAGGCATTTACTGATTTAAATTGCCTTGATAGAAATTAAAAAAACACCAGTTGAAAAGGTCACATTTGATGGCTTTAATTATCTTATAAAAAGAGATGATTTATCTGATAGTAGGTTTTCTGGTAATAAAGCTAGAAAACTCTACTATTTCCTTAATTTAGATTTTAAAAACTTCAAAAAAATTATCTCTCATGGTTCACCGCAATCAAATGCGATGTACTCTATTTCACATTTAGCAAAGATTAAAGGTGTAGGGTTTGAGTATTTTGTAGATCATATAGCTTCATATTTAGAGCAAAACCCTTGTGGAAACTATAAGTATGCAAAAGAGAATGGTATGAAGATAACTGTTGGTGATTTTCCAAAATCTATTAAAGATGATGAACTTTTTATACCAGAGGGTGGACACTTCGCACAAGCAGAGGTTGGTGTAAAAATTTTGGCAGATGAGATTAGAGATATGGATGTTGATATTTTTTTACCCTCAGGTACTGGAACTACGGCTTTGTATCTGCAAAAACATTTGAAACAAAAAGTTTATACTTGTGCTTGTGTAGGAGATGCAAATTATCTTAAAAAGCAGTTTTTCCAGCTAGAGAAAGATGAAGCTCTACATCCTACAATTTTGTCTCTTTCAAAAAAATACCATTTTGGAAAGATATATTGTGAATTTTTTGAAATTTGGGTAAAATTAAAAGATGAAACTGGTATAGAGTTTGAGTTGCTATATGATCCTCTTGGATGGATGAATATACAAAAACATCAAGTACATTTTCAAAAAGAGATTTTATATATTCATCAAGGTGGCTTGATTGGAAATGAGAGTATGCTTTTAAGATATGAGAGGTTAAATAAGTGAAGATTATAAGTAGTGTAGATGCAGATTTTAGTGAAAAATTTGAACTCCTTTTAGGGCGAGGGAAGATGGATATTAAAAGTGTTGAGGGTGTTGTTGGAGATATTTTACAAGAGATTAAGTTAGATAAAAATAGAGCTTTAAAAAAACATATTGAGAAGTTTGATAATTGGGTAGTAGAAAAAGATTGTGAACTTCAAATAGATATAGAAGATATGGAAAAAGCTTACAATAGTATAGATACAAAACTAAAAGAGGCTCTTCATCTTGCATATGACAGAATTTTTGCATTTCACCAAAAACAGCTCCCTAAATCATGGCTTGATTTTGAAGATAATGGTATTATATTGGGTCAAAAAGTAACGCCTGTTGATAAGGCGGGGCTTTATATACCAGGAGGAAAAGCGGCTTATCCAAGTTCACTTTTGATGAATGCAATACCAGCAATAGTAGCAGGAGTAAAAGAGATAGTAGTTTGCACACCAGCTATAAATGGTGAAGTAAATGAGCTTCTTTTGGCAGCTTTGCATCTGTGTAAAATAAAGAAAGCTTTTAAAGTTGGTGGAGCTAGTGCTATTGGGGCTTTGGCTTATGGAAGTGAGAGTATTCCAAAAGTAGATGTTATAACTGGGCCTGGAAATATATATGTAGCTACTGCCAAAAAGATGGTCTTTGGAGATGTAAATATAGACATGATAGCAGGACCTAGTGAGATTGGAATTATTGCAGATGATAATCAAGATGCATCTTATGTGGCAATTGATCTTTTAAGTCAAGCTGAACATGATGAGATGTCAAGTTCTATCTTGATAACAACTTCAAAAAGCTTAGCAAAAAAGGTAAAAGAGGAAGTTTATAAAATTTTAGAGAAGTTAGATAGAAAAGAGATTGCAAGAGCTTCAATCGTAAATCGTGGAGCTATAATTGTTGTTAGAGATATAGATGAGGCTTGTTCTCTTATGAATGAGTTAGCACCTGAGCATCTTGAACTTATGGTTGAAAATCCTTTTGATTTACTTCCAAAAATTAGACATGCAGGAGCTATTTTTATGGGTTCATTTACTCCTGAGGCTATTGGGGATTATGTGGCTGGACCAAATCATACTCTTCCAACTGGTGGGACTGCTAAGTTTTACTCTCCTTTGGGAGTTGAAAATTTTATGAAAAAAACTTCTATTATCAGTATGAGCAGAAGAGGATTAGATGAGATTGGTGAGGCTTGTGCACTCTTGGCAAAAACAGAAGGATTAGATGCACATCAAAAATCTGTTGAGATGAGGAGAAGTTAAAAGATGAAATATTTTATAGTTTTCTTATCTATTTTTCTCTTTGTTTCTTGTGACTCTTTTAAAAATAAAGATGAAAAAGTGGTTAAAATTTTTGGTGAAATACAACCCCCTAGAGTTTGTAGTGAAGATAATAAAAAGTTTTTTGTCTACAATGTTATGCATGATAGTTATCTTTGGGCTAGTGAGACCCCCTCTTTTACAAGAGAGGAGATTTTAAATTTTAAAGATGATAAAGATCTTTTAGCTGCCATAAAACGAGAAGTTCCAAGGGATAGATTCTCTTATATTATGAAAAAAAATGATCAAAATAACTATTTTCAAGCTGGTATAAATGTGGGATTTGGATTTTATCCTTCTTTAATTGATAATGGTACAAATGTAAATATTGATTTTGTCTATCCTAACTCTCCAGCTGATAAAGTTGGATTAAAAAGAGGAGATGTAATTGTAGCAATAGATGGCTATAGTATAATGCAAATAAGAGAGAGTTTAGTTTTATTAGATAAATATTTTGGTACTCAAGAGAAAAATAATAGAGTTTTATTGAAGCTTCAAAACTCAAAAGAGATATACATTACAAGTGCTGAATTTAAAATAGATACGGTGTTATACTCTAATATATTTGAAAAAGATGAGAAAAGAGTTGGTTATTTTGTATTTCAAAACTTTATAGGAACAGCATCTGATGATATAAATAGAGTTTTTGGAGATTTTAAAAATAATAATGTAAATGAGTTGATTTTAGACCTTCGCTATAATGGTGGCGGAGCTGTTTTTATTGCAAAAGAGCTTGTATCTTTGATAGGTGGAGATAGAGTAAGAGGCAATATCTTCAATAAAGTATATTTTAATCAAAAATACTCAAATTATAATCGTATAGAGTATATCGATAAAAGCTTTTCTAACTCTCTAAATCTATCTCGTGTTTTTATCATTACAACAAGTAGCAGTTGTTCTGCAAGTGAACTTGTTATAAATACCTTAAAAGCATCTAAGAACAATATAGAAGTTATACAGATAGGCTCATCTACCTGTGGAAAACCTTATGGTATGATTGGTGGGGCTTATTGTGATAGTTATATTTTGCCAATTCAGATGGAGAATGTAAATGGGGATGGAGATGGTGCTTATGTTGATGGGATAGCACCAAGGTGTAAGAGTATTGATGATGTTAGTTTAGATTTTGGAAACATAGATGCACCATCTTTATCAGCTGCACTTTTTTATATAGATAATGGTAGTTGTGAGATGAAAAATATAAGAGCAGTTGCAAAAGATAGAGAAGAGATTTTAGAAGGGTTTGGGAGAATGTATGGTATTTTTTAAAAAAATTATAGTAGTTTTTGCTATTTTTCTAACTACTGCTTTTGCATTTTCTAAAAAACCTTCTACTGTACTAGAGAGAGACTTTATACTTTTAAAAGAGATAAATGAAGCTTGCTATGAAGAGATAGAGTTAAAGATTTCAAAGATGTTAAATATCTCTAAAATTAAAATATCAAGAGATACATTTAAAGATAGCTCTTTTGTCCATATAACAAATCAAAAAAATAGACCTTTTGAAAAAAACAATAAGATGCAAGGTTATGTGGGAGCGAATTTAAAATTTTTGCTACATTTAAAAGATAACTCCTCTCATATAAGTTTAGTAGATGATAAAAATACAATTTTAAACTCAAAACAAGTGAAAAATTGTGATAAGTTTGAAAGTTATAAAGAGTGAAAAAGATACTTATCATTGCTGATGGAGTAACAGCACATAGATTTTTACAAAGAGTTATAAGTTCAGATGTTACTGAAAATAGGTATTATATCGTCTACTATAATGATAAAACATTACCTGAAGTTAAGAGTGAAAAATTTTTATATTATAAGTTCGATCCTACAAGTTTGACTAAAATATCTGCACTTTTAGAGCATGAAGATTTTTATAAATGTATGATAATTGTATCAAATAAGACTGATTTATTGGCAAGTTATAAAAATATACGAGAGAATGATAAAAATATACAGATAGTTTTAACTGATTTATGGGATTTAGAGTTTAATGATCAAAATACTTCTGTTATAGATGTACATGATGGCATATCTAATATCTTTAGCAACTATCTTCCAGATCTTCCACTATTTGCTCAAAATCTTGGTATTGGTACTGGTGAAATTATGGAGTTTGAGGTACCTTTTGGGAGTCCTTATGTCTATAGGCATATTAGAAATATTGATCAAAAAAGGTGGAAAATTTCAGCAATTTTTAGAGAGCATAAACTCATATTGCCATCCTCTTCAACTGTAATTTTGCCAAATGACTCTATCTTGGCTGTTGGGAACCCAAATGTTTTAAAAGGTGTATATAAGAGTGTAAATAGAGAGTTTGGTCAATTTCCTATTCCATTTGGGGAGAGTATATACTGTTATATTGATATGAAGTTTATGAGTGAAAAAGAGATTGATACTTTAACAAATGATGCGATGATTTTGCATGCAAAGTTAAATAGCAAGAAGCTTATTTTCAAGATAGTAAACTCTAAGTTTTCTAAGCTTTTGGATAAAATCAAAGGTTATGCAAATGCAAACATGCTTGTAGAGTTTGATTTTTATAGCACTAGTGCAAAAGAGGTTATTTCCAGTGATATTGATAGATATTATATAGGGTTATTGGTGACTACTCAGAGTTTTTTAAAGGAGAATTTTGAGCTTTTGTATCAGTTTAAACTTCCTGTTTTTAAAGTAGGTAAAAGTGGGTTTTTTAGTATTAAAAAGAGTGTTTTTTTAAATTCAGATAGCAAAAAGGCTGAAAAAGTCTCTTCTATCATTTTTGATATCTCTTCTCAATTAAAAATCAATATTACACTTTTTGATGTAGACTTAGAGAAAAATGAAGATAATGATAAAATCATAAGCCATTTTCAAAATTTAGCAAAACTTTTTAATGAGAAAGTAAATGTGGTTAAAACTGAAAATAATCCTATTTTAGATTTAGGAAAGAGTGATGATTTTTTACAGTTTGTAGTTTTTGAAAAGAAGTTACTAGTTTCAAAATATATATCTTTTTTCTCCACCGATATGCAAGCACACTTTTTTAAGTTTGGTGATAATTATCAACTTTTTATACCTTGGGAGTCATGATGATTTAAATAACTTTTCGCTATCCTAGGTATATAGTCTAATAGTTTAAGTTTAGGATAATTTATGAAAATTGATATTACTTTTGAATCAAAAAATGAGTCAAATTATTCTATTTATATTGATGAGCTTAAAAAGCTAAGTTTTAGCGGAAAAGTTGCCATTATAACAAATCCTAAAGTTGCAGGACTTCACTTAAAAACTCTACTACAAAGTATTAGTGCTTTAGAGGTTTACATAATAACCTTACCAGATGGTGAACAGTATAAAAATC
Source organism: Campylobacterales bacterium (assembly GCA_027068765.1). Taxonomy (GTDB): domain Bacteria; phylum Campylobacterota; class Campylobacteria; order Campylobacterales; family QNZT01; genus SZUA-1433. The sequence goes on along the minus strand of JAMOMC010000138.1, from coordinate 5,953 downwards.
AACAAAGCATCGATACAGTTTTGGAGTCTCTTTTTAATCATAAGTTTAATAGAAACGATACACTTATAGCTTTTGGTGGTGGTGTTATAGGTGATATGAGTGGGTTTTGTGCTGCTATTTATCAAAGAGGAGTTGATTTTATTCAGATACCTACAACACTTTTGGCACAAGTAGATGCAAGTGTTGGTGGAAAAACAGGTATAAACTCTAAGTTTGGAAAAAATCTTATAGGTGCATTTTATCAGCCAAAAGCTGTCTATATTGAGAGTGAATTTTTAAAAACTCTTCCAAAGCGAGAGTTTGGGGCAGGTGTTAGTGAGATTGTTAAGATGGCTGTTACTTTTGATAGGGAGTTTTTTCTTTGGTTAAAAAGTGCTGATTTATATAAAAAAGAGGATTTGCAAATTGCGATTGCTAAAAGTGTTAAAATAAAAGCTTTTGTAGTTTCACAAGATGAGAAAGAGAAGGGTATAAGAGCTGTTTTAAATTATGGTCATACATTTGCTCATGTTATTGAAAATGAGACAAATTACTCTAGGTATCTTCACGGAGAGGCTGTGGCTATTGGGATTTGTATGGCAAATGAATTAGCTTTTAAACTCTCTTTATTAGAAGAAGATGAGCTTTTATCTATAAAAGAGCTTCTTCTCTCTTATGGTTTGCCAACAGAGTATAAGATTGAAAATATTGATAGTTTTTATGAAAGTTTTCTTTTGGATAAAAAAACTGATAATGAAAAAATTACATTTATTTTGGCAAATAAAATTGGAGAACATATCATAAAGCAAGATATTGATAAAGAGCTTGTACTTAGTGTTCTAAAAGAGTATAGTAGTTGAAAAAAATAGCACTTTTTTTTATCTTGGTTTTATTTATATTGCCACTAAAGGCAGAGATAAATGAGTCAAATAATACAGCAGACATTCAAAAGATTGAACTTACAAAACAAGAGAAAGAGTTAGCTAAAAGAGTTAGTGCAGAGGTTGAAAAGATCAATGAAAAACTTTTGAAAATTGATAAAGATTTAAAAGAAGATGTCTGGTACATAAAGTACAATAATCACCAAATTTACTCAAATATTGAAAAAGATATAGTTAACATTGAGAAGAGAATGGACAAGCTTGACCCTAAAAAAGATAGTGATAAATTAGAAGAGTTAACAAGAGAGGATAAAGCACTTTACAACCAACTTGAACTTTTGAGTGATTTTAAAGTTTCAGCATTTGAAGAACTTACCAAACCCAAAGAGTTAGAGAACTCTCCAAAAATTGATAACCCAATAAGCATGATAAATGGTTTTTCCTATCTAAAGACTATGAAAAATAAAAAAGAGGCTTTTTTTAATAATCTAAATGCTTTAAAATCACTTATAAAAAAACTTGAAGATAAAGAGCGATATTTAAAGAGACTTGGTTCTATAATTGGTGATGGCTATAAGGCTGATATTATTAAAAAAACTCAGTTAGAGCTTGATGAGATTATCGCAAATTATGATATTGCATCTAGTACTTATGGGCTTTATTCTAAAAAAGTTGAAGATAATGTCTTAAAAACAAATGCAGAGATAAAAGTGCAACTTATGCGACTTTTTAATATCTCTATAATTATTTTTATAATTATCTTTCTCTCTTTTATTCTTAAATATATTGTTAAAAAGATGATTTCTGATAATGAGCGTTACTATATGGCAAACAAAGGGATTAACTTTACAAACTTTATACTTATTTTACTTGTTCTTCTTTTTTCGTTTTTGGAAAATGTCTCATATATGGTTACAGTTTTGGGTTTTGCTTCTGCTGGTCTAGCATTTGCTATGAAAGATTTTTTTATGAGTGCTTTTGGTTGGATGGTCATCGTTTTTGGTGGAAGCTTTCATGTTGGAGATAGAATAAGAGTTATGAAAAATGGAGTAGAGTATGTTGGAGATGTTGTTGATATCTCAATTTTAAGAATGACAATTTTAGAGGATGTAACATTAACAACATATGATTATAACAGAAGAGCAGGAAGAATTATTTTTGTGCCAAATAATTTTATCTTTACAGAACTTTTAGCAAACTATACTCACGGAAAAATTAAAACTGTTTGGGATGGTATTGATTTTACAATTACATATGATTCAAACCATAAAAAAGCTTCACATCTTGCTAAAGAGATTGTTAAAAAATACTCAAAAGGATATACAGACATCTCTAGAAAACAGTTAAATATGTTAAGAAGCCAATATAGCTTAAAAAACATCAATGTTGAACCAAGAATATTTACTTTTATGGAGGAAAATGGCATCAAAATATCTTGCTGGTATATGACAAATTCATATGCAACTCTAACACTAAGAAGCAATATATTTGCAAATATCATAGATGCAATAAATGAAGAAGATGATATAAAAATAGCTTACCCTACACAAATTATCAATATTAAAAGAGATAAAAATTTACCACCAAAGGGAGATATTGAAGAGAGTATTCTTTAAGACATTTGGTTGTCGTACAAATATCTATGATACACAAGTTATGATGCAAAATATTAGAGATTTTGCTATAGTTGACAGTGAAGATAGTGCTGATATCGTTGTTGTAAACTCTTGTACTGTTACAAATGGGGCTGATGGGAGTGTGAGAGGTTATATAAATAGTGTAGCAAATAGGGATAAAAAAGTAATTCTTGCAGGTTGTGGGGCTATTAGCAAAGGAGAAGAATTAAAGAGTCAAAAAAAAGTTTTTGGTGTTTTTGGACACTCAGAGAAAAAAAATATAAACTCACTCTTAAAATCTTCTAAGCCATTTTTTGAGTTAGGGGACTTGACAACTGTTGATGAGAGTATTGTTTCTAATTTTGCATCTTACACAAAAGCTTTTATAAAAATTCAAGAGGGTTGTGATTTTGCTTGTTCATACTGTATTATTCCCTCTGTTCGTGGAGCTGCTAGAAGTTTGGATGAGTTTAAAATTTTAAAACAGATTAAAACTTTGGCAGATAATGGTTTTGGTGAGTTTGTTTTAACTGGTACAAATATAGGGAGTTATGGAAAAGATACAAAAAGTTCAATTGCTAAGCTTTTAAAAAAAATATCTCTTATTAAAGGTGTAAAAAGAGTAAGGCTTGGTTCACTAGAGCCTATACAGATTGATGATGAGTTTAAAGAGATTTTAGATGAGAATTGGATGGAGAGACATCTGCATATCGCTCTTCAACACACAAATGAGCAGATGCTTAAGATGATGCGAAGAAGAAACTCTTTAAAAAGTGATTTGGAGCTGTTTTGGAGTATTAGTGAAAAAGGGTATGCTTTAGGGAGTGATTTTATAGTTGGACATCCAGGTGAGAGTGAGAAGATTTGGGAAGATGCAAGAGAGAATTTTAAAAGATTTCCTTTAACTCATCTTCACGGGTTTACTTACAGCGATAGAGATGGTACATACTCATCTAAATTAAAAAAAGATAGAGTTAATGGAGATATAGCAAAAAAAAGGCTAAAGATTTTACAAAATATAGTTAAAGATAACAACCTTTTGTTTAGAAAAAAGTATAAAAAAGAGCTACTTGTATTGGTTGAAGAGAAAAAAGATGAATTTCAAGCAGGATATGACCAATTTTATAATAAGATTTTTATAAAGAGTGATAAAAATTTACAAAAAGAGTGGATAGTATTGAGTGATTATGAAGTAAAAAGTGAGGGTACTTATGCAAAATTTATTTAATAAAAAGCTGTTTATTCCATTGGTTGCACTGTTTGTGTTGATAATTTTATCTTCTATTGCATATCTAAACTCTCCTCCAAAAGCTATAGATTTGCAAACTTACAATAACTTTTTGAAAAATGACCTTTTTATACAAGCAGAGATAAAAGAGAATATAGTTGTTCTTAAAACTAATGAAGAGAGTTACTCTATCATCAAAGATGGGATAAGTATAGAGGAGCTTTTGGCAAAGGTTCCTGTTGAAGTGAGTGATGGTTCTGGAGTTAGTGCTTTGATATTTACATTTTTACTTCTTCTTTTGATTATATTTATAGCTTTGATCTTTGGAAAGCGAAGAAACTCTTTGGCAAATGCACAAAAGCAGAGGCTCAAAGAGAGAGAAGTTGAGTTTGAAAATCCATCATTTCATAGAAAAATAGAACCCTCAAAATCAACAGTTACATTTGATGATGTTGCGGGCATAAATGAGGTAAAAGAGGAGCTTGAAGAGGTTGTTGATTATCTTAAAAATCCAAAAAGATATATAGATTTTGGTATAAAACTTCCAAAAGGTGTTCTTCTTGTTGGACCTCCTGGAGTTGGAAAAACTTTGATTGCAAAAGCAGTTGCTGGTGAAGCTGATGTTCCATTTTTTTATCACAGTGGGGCTTCGTTTGTACAGATATATGTTGGCATGGGAGCAAAAAGAGTTAGAGAGCTGTTTGAAAATGCAAAAAGATATGCACCCTCTATAATCTTTATAGATGAGATAGACTCTGTTGGAAAAGCTAGAGGAGGGGGGAGAAATGATGAGAGAGAGTCAACCCTAAATCAGCTTTTAACTGAGATGGATGGGTTTGAAGATAGTTTAAATGTTATCGTAATTGCAGCAACAAATAAGATAGAGATGCTTGATAATGCACTTTTAAGATCTGGTAGATTTGATAGGAGAGTTTTTATCTCTTTGCCTGATATTAAAGAGAGAAAAGAGATAATAGAAGTTTATCTTCGCACTAAACCAAGTGCTGTAAAAAGTGAAGATATCGCTAAAATGACAGTTGGTTTTTCAGGTGCAGCTCTTTCAACTTTAGTAAATGAAGCTGCATTAAATGCATTAAAAAGAGACTCTTTGAAGATAGAGATGTCTGATTTTATCGATGTTAAAGACAAGGTGCTTTTAGGAAAAAGAAAGATACTCACATACTCAGAAAATGAGAAAAAAATTCAAGCTACATATCAAGCTGCAAAAGCTCTCAGTGCCTATTGGTATGAGGTTGATTTTGATAAAGTTACTATGATAAACGGTTTTTTAAAAGATGTAGAGAAAGAGATAGAGTCAAAAACTCAGATGCACTCAAAACTAAAAGTTTATCTCTCTGGCTTTGTAGCAAGTGAGCTTTTTTACAATGAGACTTATACAAATGCAGCAACGGATCTGAAAAAAGCAAAAGCGATTGCTGATGATATGGTTCAACATTTTGGTATGGGAGATGGCATACTTGCATCTTCAATTGATAGTGCAAACTTGATTGATGAAGCTATCGAGGATGTGGAGCAGTTTTTAGCAAGAACTAAAAAAGCTGTTAAAAAACTTGAAGTCTTGCTTTTAAAAAATGAGAGCATTAGCAAAGAAGAGCTTAAAAGTGTAGTTGGTGAATTTCTTTAGTGGGTTCTCTTTAAGAGGAGAAGAGTCTCTTTTTAAAGAGTATATAAACTATAGCAAATTTAGTGTTTGTGGTTTTTCTTTGGGTGCAGTTAGAGCTTTTGAGTATGTTTATGAGAGTAGAAAAAGAGTAGATACTCTACAACTTTTCTCACCAGCATTTTTTCAAGACAAAGATGAAAAGTTTAAAAGATTACAGAAAATCTACTACCAAAAAAATCAGACAGAGTATGAAAAAGAGTTTTTAAAGAATATCTCCTATCCATCAGACTTTAAGATGCAAGAGTATTTTAAAAAAGATGATATAAATTCACTAGAAAAACTGTTAGATTTTAATTGGCAAATAGATAAATTAAAAGAGTTACAAAAAAGAGGTATAGAGATAGAGGTGTATCTAGGAAGTGAAGACAAAATCATAAATACAGAAGTTGCATATGAGTTTTTTAAAACTCTCTCAACTGTATATTTTATAAAAAAGGTAGGACATATACTAAATGGAAAAAGTTAAAATAGGAATAATCACAGCATCAGATAGAGCTAGCAGAGGAGTTTATGAGGATATCTCAGGAAAAGCCATAATGGATACTTTAAGTGAGTATCTTAAAAA
>JAMOMC010000137.1 GCA_027068765.1 Campylobacterales bacterium | reverse complement strand
GGTAGATACAATGCTCTTTACAAACGAGCACGGTGAAGTTTGTCCTGCTGGCTGGAGCAAAGGTGATGAAGGTATGAAAGCTACTACAGAAGGTGTTGCTGAGTATTTGGCAAAAAATGAGAAAGATCTATAAGCACTTTTAGTATAAATACCTGTCTTTTATCATTTAAGGCAGGTATTTAATTACCATAGTTTTTTCTAATCTCAGTCGTCCACTCCTTATTTAAAATTTATATTTAAAATTAGTATTAAACCCAAAAGAGGAAAAGTTTGTAAACTTGTTAGCAATAATTTCTACTTTGAACCACTTATACTCATACCCAAAACCAAAACTTCCAAATCTACTCTCATACATGATATCAAAGGTTTGAGCTTGATTAAATTCATAGGTCATTTTTAGATATGGAAAATTTATTTTATACTTATGTTCAATTCCTCCTATTAAAGCTATGTTTTTTAGCTTTAAATTACTTTCAAATTTATAGCTTGGCACAAGTCTTTGGGTGTAATTTCTATATTGCTCCAATCCACTGATACTTGGGGCATACTTTACATAGCCATTTTCATTATAACTTTTGTTTTTTGTTTTTAGTAAAATCTTGCTATATGGGAGATTTTTCCAATACATTTTACTTACCAAATCATTTGCTAAAAACTTTATTTTCAGTAAATACTCTTTATTTTCATAATATAATCCTACATGAGAACCATATCCATATCCATAAGCACCTTTAACATCTAAATCATATAGATAGTTATGTGTGTAATAGTATGATGAGCTTACATCAATATCATAATCTTTTGCACCTGTTGATATTATATCTCCATTAACGACCCCATCTTGCATCTCTGTGCCATAAGATATATAAAAGGCTCCTGCTAAACCAAAAGTATATTTATCATTTTCAAATATTTTTTGACTTTTTGATACAAGCAAACCATTTTGTTTTATGCCAATGATATCCAACTTAGGTGTATAGATTTTATTAGCTATTAAATTATTTTTATTTTTTACACTATGCAAAAAATCCGTAAACTCTTTATTTGTGTCAAGAAAAACACTATATTGGTAAAAATATTCTAAATAATAATTTTTTTTCAAAGAAACACCAACAGCAAATCTACTATCAAGCAAAGCAATATTTTGAGTATCTTTGGGAGTATATTCACCTTTCCAGTCATCAAAAAACTCTTTCATAGAAACTGGGTCATTTGCTATAAATGTTTTTAAATCTACTTGGAGAGTTTGATTTTGATAGATTTTTGTAGGGTCAAAAAATTGTATTACTCCAGCATGAATGGTACTGAAAAAAAGTAATTTGCCAACCAAAATAGCTGGCAAATATTTCATATTATGGGAGTGACTCAAATGTTCCATCTATGTATTTAATAACTGGGACTCCTTCTCTTTCTTGAAGTTCACCTATTGATTTTCCACTCTTTTTCACACTACTTTGTGAGCCATAAACTGTATTTCCATCTGCCTGAATAATTGTTGCTTCTAAACCTAAATGATTAGTTAAGGTAATTGTGCCATTTTCCATATCTTGGTCAAAGTTGCCACTTCCATTAATTACAGTTGCATCATAACTATAAGAAAATGTAAAATTATTGTTTTGAGATGGATTTGTATATCCTAGATTTATAATCATCATAGGAATTGATGGTATTTGAAGTTTTCCATTAAATGAAATATTAATGCTTTGTTTATCGTTTGAGCCTTCAGTCAAATCCATTGTAGCTGCATTTAGCCAATCAACATTTAAAGTACCACTTAAGCTAGCATTAGTAGTTGTATTGTTGATATCTCCTGTAAAAGTTATTACTTTTGGGAGATTTGCACTATTATAAAATTTTTCATCACTATTGTAGTCACCATTATTTTCTTCGATAAAGCCTTTGCCGTTCAAACTACTATTTAAAACATATGTTGGCACCAAGAGTGTTCCGCCCATACTATATCCACTAATTACACCACCAAATGTTAATGACTGTAGCTCTATAAAATGCATACTTAACTTATCATCTTCTGCTGTATTATTATAATCATACTTAGTGCTGATTGATAAATTTGAGATATTTAAAGATTCCACATCTGTACTAAGTATTGCATTACTAAGAATAAAATCGGCACCAGCTGTTGTTTTTGTAAGTGTCATGTTTGTTGTAAATGTTTGCTCACCCGCATTAGAAGAGTTTCCTACCTCTTTCAAAGGTATAGTACCGTCAAATACCAAATTAAGTGATGTAAAATTATCAGGTGAGATATCTGATGGAGTTTCTACTGGCAATGTAACTGTTCCAGTATAACTTGTTCCCACAACAATATATGTCCAAACAGATGAGTCTGTTTGGCTTTTTGTAACTGTAACACTTCTTGTACCTTTTTCGATAGTATTAGTGCTTTCATCTGAATCATTATCAATAGCTTCAAGTATATTACCAGTTATGCTAGCCACATAATCTCCTGCAATACCAGCATTAAGTGCCACATCTCCCAAAGCTGTTCCTAAATTATCGACTTCATTATCCAAAAATCCAGGAGTGCCGCTATTTTTATAATCCACAACACTCATCGCTTGTGTACGAAGAGAATTAAAAAATTCTTTTGATTGTGCGATATCACTTAATGGAGCAGCATTTGTTGGGGGTGTATAATTACCATTATTTTCAGTTAGATTATTTGACACATTTTTATTAGTCATAGCTTGTGCTAATTGAGTAGATATATTGCCATCATCACCTGCTATACCATCTTTTAAATCATTATTTATTTCATCAATAATATCTAAAATAGTTTTATTGCTATCTGAATCAACCATGCTATGAATAGCTCCAATAATTTTACTATATGAATTATTTTCTACTGGATTTTCAGCTACCGGATCAAGACCAAACATCAATCCAATGTTATTTTGTGCCTCAGTTAAGTCTGCAACAGTTGTACCATTTTCATTCATTTGTCTAACCATAAGTTCACTAAGAGGTGAGGTATTAACTTCTATTTCTCCGCTAGTTGGTGTCACTGCAACAGCAGAACGAAGCTGAAGACCACTTATACATGCTTTTGTTGTATTATCAACTGGATTTTTCATTAATGAATTTGCATCGCAAGTTACTTTTATGATGATAACCCCATCGTATGAAACATCTAGTACATATGAGCCATTATCCGCATCTGTTCGTCCTGTAGCTAATACAGTTGATGAATTTGATGCGGCATAAGCACTGACAATACCATTGACAATCAAATCATCAACAGCAATACCTTTTAATTTTGTAGTTTTTTCTGTCTCAGAATCAGGTCCACTACTTTTACTACCACAGCCAATCATAACAACAGCTAAAAGTGCTATAGCTATATATCTTTTCATAATTTTTCCTTTAATTTTAAAATTAAAATATTGTATAATAAACTTAATTAAAATAAACATTCTACCTTAAAAAGGCAGATATTGAAAACCTCTTCTTCCCTTGATACTCTGCATTTTTGTTTGAAAACTTAACCATGATGGGGATTGAAAATAAAATATCTTTAAAAGCATATTGTGTATCACTTCTTTTTCTTCTGTAATCTGTAATATTTTCAATATTTTTTATAAAAATATTAACCATAAAACTAAAGGGCAACCCCAAAAACCCTAGCTCCTTGTATGGCAATACTTAATACCCTAAAAATAATCAAAAAATGCTTTGAAGTTCGATGTATATAGTGTTTTTGGTGGTTGATTATTGGGTTGATTTGTTTGGTTTTGTGGTAGCGCTTTTTTAGACTTAGAATTGCTGACCAACTACATTAAAGCAGACTAAAAGCTTAGTCCACTTGTTTAACTTAAGCTACCTTAGTAACTTTAACTCTAGTAAATTGTCTTCTAAAACCTTGTTTTAGCTTAGAGTCTTTTCTTCTTCTCTTTTTAAAGATAATAATCTTTTTATCTTTTCCATGAGCTATAACCTCTAACTCAACTTTTGCACCTTCAACAAAAGGTGTACCAATTTTAAGTTCTCCTGCATTTATAGCGAGAACTTCTTCGACAGAAATTTTGTCTTTTGGGGAAGCGTCAATGAGGTCAAGATTTAAGTAATCTCCCTCTTGAACTTTATATTGCTTTCCGCCATTTTTGATGATTGCATACATCTATTTGGTCCTTAATTTTAATTTTGAGCGGTGATTATATCTAAGAGTTATTTAATATCTCATTAAAAAGAGTAAGTATCTCCATCAGCTACAGCGACCGCATCTATCTCAATATCAACATTTTTAGGTAAAGTTTTTACAGCTACGGTACTTCTAGCTGGAAAACTACCTGCAAAAAACTCACCATATACAGTGTTAACTGCCAAAAAATCATCCATATCAGTTAAATAAATTGTCGTTTTCACAATATGCTGAAGTGAGCTACCAGCCTCCTCTAAAACATTTTGTAAATTTACTAAAATCTGTCTAGTTTGCTCATGAATATCTCCTTTTATCAGTTCACCCTCTGGAGTTAAAGGAATTTGTCCTGATGTATAGACCATATTTCCAACTTTTATAGCTTGTGCATATGGACCAATTGCAGCTGGTGCTTTTTGTGTATTTATTCTCTTGATCATTAATGTCATCCTTTTTCTTATAGTATGCAAAATTATAACAGATTAAATATTATTTTAATGTTTTTATTATATACTATCAGCAGAATTAATGATTTAAAAGGGAGGAGTTTTTTATGAAAAAAACAGTTACAACAATTTTAATAAGCTTATCACTACTCTCACATGCACATGCGGAAGAGTATATAGACTATGTTAGTGTTGGTTTAGCACTTCAAAACATCGATAATAAACATTTTGATGATGGTTTAGCGATTGTTGCTAATGCGGGTAAGAGTTTTTATGGTGATATGGCACTGGAGTTTGAGGGAGCTACAAGTCTTCAAAAGATAGAGGCAAAAGCTGGAGATAGAAAATCAGATGTAGATTTCTGGTCGATAGGAATTTACGGTGCATACATCTGGAAGATTAACAAGCTCAACATAAAACCACGACTTGGTATAGTTTTTGAAAATATAAAATCAACGATAAATATAAAAGATCCAGAAAACCCTTTTACACCTACAGAAAAAAGTGGCATAGCCATAAGTGGAGGGATTGGTCTATCATATCAGTTTAGCCAAAACTATGCGGTTTTCACAAACTACACAAAATTTGAAGATGATATAAATCATCTAACATTTGGTGGCGAATATAAGTTTTAAAACTTATTTTCCACCTTTCTCTAAATCATAAAGATAGTTTGTAGCTTCAACATATCCATCAACACTTCCACAATCAAATCTCTCACCTTTAAACCTATAAGCTAAAACCATGCCCTTTTGAGCTAAATTCATCAATGCATCTGTGATTTGAAGTTCACCATTTTTACCAGGTTTTGTATCTTTAATAACTTCAAATATATCATCACTTAATATATATCTTCCAATAATTGCTAAATTTGATGGTGCATCTTGTGGTTCTGGTTTTTCAACCATGTTAGAGATCATATAAACACCCTCTTCAATCTCTTTTCCCTCAATCACACCATATTTGTAAGTCTCCTCTTTTGGAACTTCCATAATTGCAACAATTGAACACTTATATTTATCATACAATTTAACCATTTGAGACAAAACACCTTCACCATTTTGGTTAATACAAAGATCATCTGCCAAAACAACAGCAAAAGGCTCACTCCCAATAAGAGCATTTCCTTTTAAAATTGCATCTCCTAAACCTTTCATCTCAACTTGTCTAGTATAAGTAAAAGTACACTTTCCGATAAGATCTCTAATCTCAGTTAAAAGATGCTCTTTTGAACTCCCTTTTATCTGATGCTCTAACTCATAAGATATATCAAAGTGATCTTCAATTGCTCTTTTTCCTCGCCCTGTTATAATAGCCATGGTATCCATACCAGCTTCAACCGCCTCTTCAACTCCATACTGAATAAGTGGTTTTGTTAAAATTGGCAACATCTCCTTTGGCATAGCTTTTGTAACTGGCAAAAATCTTGTTCCGTATCCAGCAGCTGGAAATAGACACTTTTTAATCATTTTTTCTCCTAATATTTAATCCACATAACTTGATATGCTTGTAATTTAATCTCTCTACTCTCTATTTTTCTATTTTCCAAAAGCTCAAATGCATCCTCTTTAACAAACGAAGGAAGCTTGATAGTAACTATATCATCGCAAAAGTTATGAATTGCAAAAATTTCCTCACCATTTTTTGAAAATCTTCGAATAGAAAAAAGCTCTGAAGCTATATCGACAAATTCAAACTTTCCATAAGGGTTAAATGCACTCTGTTTTGTAGCAATTCCTAAAATTTTTCTAAAATTTTGATAAATCATACCTCTTAAACCACTTCTATTAGCTATCTGATTTTGTAAAATTTCAAGGTTTAACTTCTCTCTATTTATAGATCTCAACATTCCAGTTCTTCTAACTCCATCTACATCACTAACAGAACCAACAAGAGAGTGAAAATAAATCCCTGCAACTCCTGGCATCGATAGAGGTATTGATTGTGCTAGCATCATCTTTTTAACTCTTAAACTAACCTCATCATTAGGGTCACTCACAATATCTATGTAACTTGCATTTAACTCATATGGACTTTTTTTACCATCATCAGTTGAACGATACGAAACAAATCCACCCCTTTTTTCTACAACTTCAACTAAATCATCAAGCTCATTATCACTGATAAGACCACTAATAGGTCTAACTCCACAACCATCATGACTGGCTGTAAAGTTAAAAAAACAGACCTTATCACTAGGCAAAGAGAGTGTTTTAGCCCAAGATGTAATCGCTTTTGCATCCCCTTTTAAGATAGAGTGGGCGATAAGTGGTGGAAGAGCAAAGTTATAAACCATCTGTGCTTCATCTTCTCCACTTCCAAAATAGGAGATATTCTCATCATGAGGTACATTTGTCTCTGTGATTATAAGAACTTCAGGAGCAATTTTGTGAATTACCTCTCTCATAAGTTGTATCAACTCGTGTGTTTGTGGCAGATGAATGCAAGTTGTACCTATCTCTTTCCAGACAAATGCAATTGCATCTAATCTTATGAGAGTTGCCCCTTTTTGAACATAAAATAAAAGTGCATCTAAAACAGCTATCAAAACTTTATAATTTTTATAATTTAAATCAACCTGATCTTTAGAAAATGTTGTCCAGATAAAATGACTCACCTCATCGATATCTTGATACTCATGAATTAAAGGGAGAGTTCTTGGACGAACAACTTTTGACAAATCTTCACACGAAGAAACTTCTACAAAAAAATCTCTATATTTTTCATCATTTACTAAAAAGCTTTTAAACCAAAATGAGTATTGTGAAATATGATTTATAACACCATCAAACATAAGTCTATAATTTTTTCTCAAATTTTCTATATCTCTCCATGAGCCCATACGAGGTGAAACATCTTTATAATCAATCACCGAAAAACCATCATCTGAAGAGTATGGATAAAAAGGTAAAATATGAACAGTAGAGATGATATCTTTTATATGCTCATCCAAAAAGTGTTTTAAACTCACTAACGGCTCTATGCCTGCAGAGACTACTTGATCTCCATAAGTTATCAAAATAACATCTTTTTCACTCATCTCATAATGTTCAGAGACTATAAGTTTTTTATACTTTTTTTCAAGTTTCAAAATCTCATCATATGCTTTTTTAGCATCTTCATTTTTATAGAGTTTATTTAGCCTATTTATCATGATTTTCTCTCATGTCAGATAAAACAGCTTCTCTAAATTTATCTTCAAATTTTGGTAAAACTGATCTAACAGCAGTCCAAGCCGAAAGTTCTGGAACACCCATTGGGTTTTTATTAAAATCATCATTTGCTAACCCTAAAGAGTCTGTAAACTCTAAAATCGATTCAATCTCTTTTTTTCTATCGTATGCCAAACCATTTACAGCAGATATTGTGCTATATTGGGTGATAGCACGACGAGACTCTTCAAAATATGTAATAAGAAGTGATTTAAACTTTGCATTTGAAAAGATGATACCATTTTGTGACATGATACGAAAAATAGTCTCTGCTATCTCTTTTGTCATTTTAGAGACTCCTCCTCCTGCTTCTTTTCCTAAATCTTGATGTTTATGCTCATATGTATCCATGATTTCTGATTGACAAATTCTCTTTTTGGAAGTATTATGATAAACTTCACTAAGAGTTGAAACCTCCAATCCCCAAGTAGGAGATATACGAATACCACGAGCTAAAGACCTAACAAGTGCAAACTCACCTGAAAGTGCATATCGAAAACTATTCATATAATCAAGATAGCGACTCTGCCCAAACACCTTCTCTAAAGATTTTATCAAAGGTGTATAAAACAATCTTGTAGCTCTACCGTGAATCTTATCTGTAACTCTTGAGTAGTATCCTTTGTTAAACTCATAATCAAATGCAAAATTTACGATAGGATACAAAAGCCTAGCTGGAATCTCTCTTGTATAATTTACAATATCACAATCATGAAGAGCTATAGCATAAGCATTTTCATCACTAAGTGCATATCCTAACATCATCCAGACATTTAACCCTTTTCCTCTTATATCTGTACTTTGAAAACCTGCTTCTTTTAAATCTGATTTTAAACCCATCATTCTAGGGCCATCATTCCAAATTATATCAACATTAGTTGGCAAAACTGACATTATTTTTTTAACCTCTTCAAATTGCTTTTTATCTGCTGCATCTAATCCTAAAATAATCTTATAGAGATATTTCACTTTTTTAAGCTCTTGTATTATGCCTTGCATTGAAGGTGTCTCAAATTCACTATAAAGTGCAGGCAAAAGAAGTACCATTTTTCGTCTTTTAGAAAAACCTTCTAGCTCTTCTTCCATCTCTTTTAAACTTCTTTTTCCCAATCTTGGTATTGTTGTTATTACGCCATTTTGAAAAAAATCAGACATTTTTAACTCCTTTTATCGCAATCATAATATCCATAACATTTGTTCCACTAGATCCAGTAACAAGTAGATTATCCCCTCTTTTTAAAAAATTATATGAATCGCTCTTTTGTAAAAAATAATCTATATCATTTTGATAAGACTTGCTATCTACAATAGCTCCTGCTGCTCTAGTGTTTCCATCAATGCCATCACTTCCACCACTCAAAAATATAATATTTGGATGATTTTTAATAAGTTTTAACACTCTCAAACATAACTCTTGATTTCTACCACCAAGCCCATCTCCTAACACATCTACAGTACACTCTCCACCAAAAAGAAGAACATCTTGATCTGAACATAGTATCAAATCTACTATCTTTTTTGCAACTATTTTAACATCTCCTTGTAACTCATTAGTTACAATAGTGCAACTATATCCTAAATTTTCTGCTTTTTGTTTAGCTTTTTTTAGAGCTATTTTGTTGTTGCCTATGATAATATGCTCTATATTTTTATTTACACTTTTAGGAGTTTCACAAATCTCTTTTTCTAAAACATCTTTTACACTTGCAGGAAGTTTATCATAAAGTTTGTATTTATAAAGTATATCTTTTGCATCTTTAAAAGTTGAACTATCACAAAACAAAACAGCTGAACCGATAGCTTCAAGATCATCACCAATTACATCACTTATGACTAAAACTACCCCTTTTGCTTTAACTTGAAGACCAAGCTGTCCACCTTTTATCTTTGAGAGATGTTTTCTTACGATATTTATCTCTTCAATTGGCACAGAATTTTCCAATAAAATCTTAGTCGTTTTTATAAAATCATCTAAACTAATAGGCTCTCTTGGTAGTTCTAATAAAGCCGAACTCCCACCTGAAAGAAGATAGATAAAAAAGTCATCCTCTTTTAAAGCTATAAATTTTTCAAACATCTTTTTAGCTGCAACTATGCTTTTGTTAGAAGGGTTTGGATGTGTGCTTTGGAACACTTCAACTCTTTTTAAATTTTTATCTTCATTTGGAGTTATTATAAGACCATCTATGATATTTTCACCAAAAATTTTCTCTATCTCTTTTGCCATCTCAAATGCAGCTTTTCCTGAACCAAAAAGGTGGATTTTATCTGATTTTATACTTTTTAAATATGAATTATTTGAGATAAGATTTTCAGGCATAACTGACAAAACAGCAGCATCATAAATCTCTCTTATCTCTTTTTTTTTCACAAAATTATCTCTTTTAAAGCTTCACTCCAACCAAGGCTACCTTTATACGGAGCTTTTATAAGATTTTTTGCACTAAACTCTATATATCTTCCTTCATGGTGAGGAATTAAAACAGGTATATCTACAACCCTAAGCATCTCAACATCGTTATAATTATCTCCAAGAGCAATACTTATACAATTAGGAAAATGTTTTTTTAATTTTTCAACTGCTTTTCCTTTATCTTGATTAATTCCAACACAGTGATAAAACCTGCCACCTTTTAAAATCTTCATCCCCCTTGATTCAGCCAACACTTCAAGCTCACTAAGTCTTGTCTCATCTTTAATCAAAAATGGTTCTGAAAATTCTCTTAATTTAGCTAACTTTGCACTCTCATAAGAGAAAAGTGTATACTCCATTATATCTTCAATCCTCATGCTAGAAAAAGCTAAAATCTCAAACTCATCTTTGACTAAATCTATAAAAGTTTTTATTTTACAGTGCTTTAACCCTAAAAGCTCTACCTCTTTATCTAGGTAATAGATAGCAGCACCATTTTCAACTATAAGAGGTGCTTTTATATTCATCTGTTTTTGAAGTATTTCACACTCTAGTTTAGTTTTACTTGTGGTAAAAATAAGAGGAATATCAAGCTCATTTATAACTTTTAGCATACCTTTTGCCTCTTCAAAGCTATAATCTTCGTGATTTAATAAAGAGCCATCTAAATCTGAAAAGATGACATATTTACTCAATTTTCAAACTTCTTTTGAAGTATAATTTTTCCAAGCTCAACCCCTGGCTGATTATATGTATCTATATTTAATTTTATACCAACCAAAGAGGTTAAAAGCTCATAATAAAAGAGCATATATCCAACACTACTCTCATCTAAAGTATCAATCGTAATCAGATCAACACTTATATCTTGGTCTATTAAGCTCTGCATAGTTGCATCACATTGGGCATTTATGAGTGTTGTAAATGTGTTAGAGTTTATAAAATCTGTCTTTTGAAGATGAGGAAGTGAGATATCAGGGATTAAGGTAGTTATACCAAAATCTTTAACTTTTATCATAGTTACATTTTTATCTTTTGCCCCTTCAATTATCAGTTGCAAAAAAGAGTGTTGATCAACTGAGCCAATAAGTCCAACAGGAGTAAGCCCTACACTATTTCCATCAAAATTAACCTTTCCAAGAGATTCAGCCCAAAGCTGAACAAACCAATCATTAAAAGCCTTAAATGAACTCGAATATGAAAAAAGTACATTGATTGGTTTAGTCTGTGCAAATTTTGCATAAAAGAGTGCTTTTTGGCATAATTCATACTGATTTTCAGCCTCAAAAGAGTCTTTTAATGTTTTTGCACCATCAAGCAATTTATCTATATCATACCCTAATATACAAAGTGGCAGAAGTCCTACAGCAGATAAGATAGAAAACCTCCCACCAACATTTAAAGGAATATGAAATCTTTTAAGAGAAAAATCTTCTCCAAATTTATCTAAAGGTGATCCACAATCAGTTATAAAACAGAAATGTTTCCTAAACTTTTCACTCTCAAAAGAGATATTAAAATGACTAAGAAGATACTTTAGATGTGAAGTTGTCTCAATAGTCCCACCTGATTTAGAGATAACTATAAAAAGACTCTCTTCTAACTCTAGATTTTTAAGATTTTTTTCTATCTCTATTGGGTCAACATTTTCAAAAAATATTAGATTTTTATCGTTTCTATTTTCACTGTGACAAAGAAGTTCATCAACAGCCTTTGTCCCCAAAGATGAACCACCAATACCAATAACTACAACATTTTTTACACTCCTCTGCTCTTTAGCAAAAGATTTGATACTCTCTATATTTTCACCTTTTACAAGATTATAATACCCAATATCTCCACTTTGCATCTGTTCAAAAATAGCATTATAAAGCCACTTTATATCATCTTCAAAAAAATCACCATTTTGAAAAAAAATCTCATTTTTTATCATCTTTAATCTCCTTAGAAATTCTCTATCAATTTACTAAATATCCTCTGTAAATCTTCAACTTCTTTGATTGTTGTACTCTCATTTGGAGCATGTATTTTATCATTTATCACACCAAATTCTACTGTATCTACACCATACTCACCAAAAAAACGGGCATCACTTGTGCCTCCTGCGGTTGAGAGTTTGGTTTTGACTCCTGTAATATCTCTTATAGCATCGGCTAAAATAGTAACTACTTTAGAGTTTTTATTTGTTACAAAAGGCTTTGCTGATTGGTTTAAGATGAGTGTATAATCTAACTCTTTAAAATATTTATGCACAAAATCTTCAACATCTTTTTTATCTGTTTTTGTAGAATTTCTAATATTAAACATCATTTTAAGTCTTCCTGGAGTCACATTTGTAACCTCCATTCCAGCTCTAATATCTGTTATAACAAATTTGCTAGGTGCAAAACTACCATCTCCATTATCTAAATCCACACCTGCAATATAAGGTAAAATTCCAGCGATTTTATGTATAGGGTTGTTTGCTTTTTCGGGATAAGCAGCATGTCCTTGTCTTCCTATCTTTTCGATAACTCCATTTATAGAGCCTCGTCTTCCTATCTTTATAGCATCTCCAAAAACATCTTCACAAGTAGGTTCAGCTACTATCGCAAAATCTGGTAAAAAATTCTCTTTTTTTAAAAACTCTAACACTTTTACTGTGCCATTTATCGCATCTCCCTCTTCATCAGAGGTTAAAATGATGGAGAGAGTTCCTTTAAAATCTTTAGCCCCTAAACAAGCATTTAAAAAAGCAGCAACTCCACTTTTCATATCTTGAGTGCCACGAGCTATGATTTTATCTCCATCCCTTTTAGGCTCATATGGATCACTATCCCAATCATCCCCAGCAGGTACAACATCAACATGACCTGCAAAACATAGATGCGGACCAGTTGAGAATTTTTTAACTAAAAAAAGATTTTTAACACCATCTATATCTAATCTTTTTGCTTCAAATCCACTCATATACTCTTGTATAAAATCCAAAGCTCCATCATCATCTGGTGTAATAGACTTAAAACGAAGCAGTTTTTCAAAAAGCGAAATTGTATCCATCAAGAGAGCTTACTTAACAGGATTTTCATAAAATATATATGAAGTTGAGTAGTCACTAAACTCAAAATAGACTCTTTTTTCATCTTTTGAAGCAACTCCATCAAGATTTGCATCCAATACACCATACCCAAATCTATAAGGACGACTATCATCTCCATTTGTACTTATAGCAGTTGAAAGCTTATCAATCTTCATAAACCTCTTTACAAGTTTATCTCCAGCATAAACCTCTAAAACACCATCTGTTCCAGTCCAATTTTGAATAGCCCTACCTAGTTTATTTTGTGTCTCCTGTGTGCATCCTATAGTCATAACTATCACTAAAGATGCAATAGATATAAAAATTATACTCTTCATAATTTATCTCCTTTTGATTTTAAAAAGCACATGTTAGCAAAATTTTTAAAAATTATGCTAACCTTTCAAAATGAGAGAAATCATACTTATCGCTATAAATTCTAGATATACTCACACTTCAATAGCTCTAAAGTACCTCTATGCAAATTTAAATGAACTACAAAAAAAAACAGAGATTATTGAATTTGTTATAAATGAGCAAACACAAACAATAGCTGAGAAAATCTTAGAAAAAAAACCTAAGATTATCGGTATAGGTGTATATATTTGGAATGCTTTAGATGTACACAACTTGATAGAAGTTTTAAAAAAAGTCTCTCCAAAAACAAAGATAGTCCTTGGAGGTCCAGAAGTTAGCCATCAGCCTTTTAGGGTCAATTTTGACAAAGCTGATTTTATCATTCAAGGAGAAGGTGAGATTAGCTTCTATGAACTCTGCTTGGATATTTTAAAAGATAGAGATAATCCAAAAATAATAAAAGCAAAAATGCCAAACTTAAAAGAGTTAAAACTCCCCTACTCCTACTACAGTGAACAAGATATAAAACATCGCTATATTTATGTGGAAGCTAGTCGTGGATGTCCATTTGAGTGTGAGTTTTGCCTATCTGCAATTGATGAAAAAGTACGACATTTTGATATGAGTATACTTTTAGATGAGTTTGAAACTCTTTGGCAAAAAGGAGCAAGAAACTTTAAATTTATCGATAGAACATTTAACTTAAATATCCACCATGCAAGCTCTTTAATGGATTTTTTTCTTGCAAAAGATGAGCCTTACTCTTTGCATTTTGAAGTTATACCTGATCACTTTCCTGAAGCTTTAAAAGAGAAAATTTCAAAATTTCCACCCAAAACTCTACAGTTAGAGATTGGTATCCAGACTCTAAACAGCACTGTACTAGAGAATATAAATAGAAAAATGAACCTAAACAAAGTTAAAAAAAATATAGACTTTTTAGAAAACAGCTCAAAAGCACACTTGCATCTTGACCTTATCGTTGGACTTCCAGGAGAAAATCTTGAAAGTTTTGCTAAAAACTTAAATCGTCTAAAAATGATGACAAATTCTGAGATACAAATAGGAATACTCAAAAAGCTCTCAGGCACAACACTAAGCCGTCATGATGAAAAATTTGGCTTCATTTACAATGATAAACCTCCTTATGATATTTTACAAAATGATAATTTAAGTTTTAAGATAATCCAAAAGATGAAACGATTTGCAAGGTTTTGGGATTTAGTATACAATAGTGGTAATTTTCAAAAAACAGTTGAATTTATATTTGAAAAAGAGGATGTTTTTAAAAGTTTTTATGAATTTAGTGAGTGGATTTATAAAAAAAGTGAATCTACTTGGCAAATCTCTTTAAATCGTCTAAGTGAGTATATATTTATCTACCTCACAGAGTATAAAAGTTTCAACAAAACCATTACTGCAGATACAATATTATCAGACTTACAAAAAGTAAATGGAAGAAAAATTCCAAAATTTTTACAAAACCATATCTCTTTTATTCCTAATATTAGAGAAAAAAATGTTACCAAACACAACAAAAGACAGCTTTTAAGAGAATAAAAATTACTATTGTTAGTATAAATTAAGAGTAACAAGATATAATAAAAATCTATATTAAAAATAAAAGATTAAATTAAATGGACAGAGTTAGAGATATTCCGCTTTTTTCAAAATTAAGTGACATTAACCTTAAAGCATTAGAAAAAATTTCTAGATTTAAAACATATAGATGTAATGAGATAGTCTTTTATGAAGGTGATGCACCTGGTACTCTTTATGTTTTAACCGAAGGTGTACTCAAGCTTTATAAAACAGATGCAAAGGGGAATGAGATATATATTCATCAATTTACCCCTATTGGGCTAGTTGGTGAACTCGCTTGTTTTGAAAACATGAACTACCCTGCAACTGCTAGATTTATAACAAACGGTAAGATTTTAAAGATAAATTTTAAAAAGCTTGAAAAAGGTTTTTTCAAAAACCCTGATGTCTGCATGGAAATTATAAGATCACTAACTAAAAAAATTAAAATCTTATCACAAGTAATCCACAAAGAGACGATACTTACATCCGAAGCAAAAGTTGCAAAGTTTATCATGGAGAACAGTGAACTCTTTGAAACTCTTAAAAACACTCAAATAGCCTCAATCTTAAATATTACACCAGAAACACTCTCAAGAATATTAACACGTTTCAAAAAATCAAACTTCATAATTATAGAGAAAAACCATCAGGTTAATATTCTTGACAAAGTAACACTTAACTCACTTTTTAAATAAGTTTTATAATTTTATTTATTTTTAATCAAATATTGACCTAAATCAAAGCTTTTCATCTGATTATGTTTTATAATTCTCCTTGTATATACACAAAAAGGAGCACCCAATGGAAGAAATTTTTATCTCAAGACCAGAAATTGCAATCGACGACTTTATGATTGTTTTTCTATCTGGAGCTTTAACAATTGTTTTTGCGGGTGCATATGTATGTGTCTTTGCTCTTGTAAAGATTAAAAAACTCAAAAAGTATTTTATGCCAATAGCTTATTTTTTTTGGGTTCTAACAGTTTTATGTCTATATGTCCTTAGTGATCTTATTGGAAATCATCCGTTTACGCAAAAAGTACTGTTTATGACAATGCTTGCTTACCTATTTTTTCCTCACTTCATCTTCTTCTTGATGGATAAGTCACACGATGAGACTTGTGAACATTAAAACAATATTTTAAGGAGGTAGATATGGAAGAGAAACCAACTTCTGTTTGGGGAAGTAATCGTTTCTGGCAACGCTCAGCCGCATGGGTAACGGGCTTTTCCGCAATATTGCTAATTTGGCTAACCTTTGATACAGGGGCTCAAATTTCAATGGGAAATGATGAAGACCTCAAAAACGGTATTACAAAAAGGGTTCCAGCCCCAACAGTAATCAACTACACAATCACCTATGAGATGAATGACAAAAGAGGTCATGAGACTCCATTTATTGGTGAAAAAGAGCTGTTTTTTGGGAAAGAGTGGAGTGTAGAAGAAGCGGCAAAACTTCTTAACCTCGGTAAACTTACATCTCAAGCTAAAAACTGTATGAATTGTCATACACTTCTTGGAAATGGTGCCTACTATGCACCGGATCTTACAAAATCATGGCTTGATCCAATGTGGAGTGAGAGTGGACCTTATCTTGCAATGACTGGAAAAAGTACAAAAGAGGAAGCGATGGCAGAATTTTTAATGCATCCTTCAACTTATCCAACACATGAGAGAATGATGCCTGAACTTGGTATTACTGAAGAAGAGGCTAAAGGTTTGGTTGCATTTTTAAAACACATGAGTTCAATCGACACCAACGGTTTCCCAAGAAACTTTGGCAAGATAAAAGGAGCAATCCATGGTAGATAGTATTAAAAATAATGTATTCAAATACGAATCTGAAAAATTAGCGATGATGTACTATAGAGTTGCTATTATTTTGCTTGGTGCTCAACTTTTAATGGGTATGATAATAGCAACTCAATTTCTCTATCCTAGTTTTTTGTTTGAAATCTTTGATTTTTCGGTAGCTAGAATGGTTCATATCAATGCACTTATTGTATGGATGTTGTATGCGATGATTGGAACTGTATATCTACTCATGCCTTCTGAAACAGGTATAGAGACTGTAGGTATAGGTTTAGGTAAACTTCTATTTTGGGTTTTAACAGCTGCTATCACTGTAGTTATACTTGTATATATCTTTGTTCAAGTAGGTTCAGGAACTGAAGCTAGTATCTGGTTAATTCACGAAGGTAGAGAATATATTGAAGCTCCAAGATGGGCTGATATTGGTATTGTTATTGTAGTTTTAGGATTTGTATTTAATGTCTATGCAACTGCAATTAAAGGAAAAAGAACAGGTCTTATGACTGTTATGATGGCAAACCTTTTGGCACTTGCTGGTCTTTACCTATGTGGTATGTTTTATACAGACAATATCACAGTTGATCAGTTTTGGTGGTGGTGGGTAATTCACCTTTGGGTTGAAGCCACTTGGGAAGTTTATGTAGCTACACTTGCTGCTTGGTCACTTATGCAAATTATAGGTGCTAAAAGACAAATTGTTGAGATGTGGTTATGGATAGAAGTTGCAATGCTTTTTGGCTCAGGTATATTAGGTATGGGTCATCACTATTTCTGGATTGGTACTCCTGAGTACTGGTGGGAAATTGGAGCACTATTTTCAGCACTTGAACCAGTTCCTCTTATAGCAATGTTAGTTCATGTTATATATGACTGGGGTAAAGAGGCAGGAAGACAAGGTGGAACAGCACATTTAGCTAATACTCCTGCTTTTGCTTGGATTATAGCTAATGGTGCTGGTAACTTTTTAGGTGCTGGTGTATGGGGATTTTTTCATACCTTACCACAGGTAAATATCTATACTCACGGTACACAGTTTACCTCTTCACACGGTCACCTAGCATTTTGGGGTGCATATGCAACAATCCTCATAGCGATGTTCTATATGGGAATTCAAAGAGCCCATGGCATTAAGCAGATGAAGGCATCATTTAATTTCAAGATGTCAATATGGCTTTTAAATATCGGTATGCTTGGTATGACAGTAGCACTTTTAATCTCTGGATATGGTCAAGTACTAATAGAAAGAGCTCAATTTGGTGCAACTTGGGAAGGTTTCTTTATCTCACAAAATGCCGTTTGGTTTGTTCAAGGTATGGGATGGAGACTTGTTATGGGTGGAGTTATGTTGATTGGTTTTGTGTTTTTAATTGTAGATTTGCTCTCAATTGGAAAAAATGCGAAACTAAGAGAGTCAGCAAAAGTTTAAGACGCTGAGAATTTTTCTCAGCCAATATTTATTTAAGGAGATACAATGTTTGAACCATTTTCAGATATAGTTCCAAGTTTTTTTGGAACACTAAATCAGTACCCAATGTTATTGACTTTTTTTCTTCATGCAATTATCATCACTCCTATGTTTTTTTTATATAGTAGTGAAAAGAAAAAATTAGCTGAAGGTAAATAAGGCTACAGGAAAAAAATTAGCTAAGGCTACAAGAGAGATTGTTCCATTTTAGGGAGGAGGAAATTCCTCCCTAGTTTGCCTAGAAACAAACGGAGCCATTATACTCATTGTAAATTACACGAAGATTATATGGAGGACATATATTATGAAGTTCGGTAAGATTTTAAGTGTGGTGGTTGCAACATCTGTTGCAGCTATGGGTCTACAAGCAAGTGGTATTAAGTTATCAGATGCTGAGATGAAAGAGGCAACTCAGGTCTATTTTGATAGATGTGCAGGTTGTCATGGAATGTTAAGAAAAGGGGCATTAGGACCATCGTTGGAACCTAAGGTAGCCAAAGCTATAGGGACAGAAGCCCTTAAAATGATTGTAAATGATGGAACACCAGGCGGAATGCCAGGTTGGGGTAAATCAGGAGAGTTAACACCTGCTCAAACTGATTTAATGGCTAAATATATGCAAATAGAAGCACCTATGCCACCTGAAAAATCTATGGCAGATATGAAAGCAAGCCATAAAATATTAATTCCCGTTAAAGATAGACCAACAGCACCAGAAGCTGGGGCTAAAAATTGGAAAGATTACTTTGCAGTAATTTTAAGAGATGTTGGAAAAATTGCAATTATAGATGGAAAAACCAAAAAAGTTATCTCTGTTGTTGATTCTGGATATGCAACACACATAACAAGAACAGGTGCAAGTGGTAGATACATGTATGTAATTGGTAGAGATGGGAAAGCATCTGTAATTGATCTTTGGATGAGTGATCCTAAAAATGTTGCAGAGTTCAGACCATGTAATGATGCAAGAAGTATTGATACATCTAAACACAAAGATTATCTTGATAAATATGCTGTTATTGGCTGTTACTGGCCACCATCTATCGTAACTGTTGATGCAGAGACATTAGAGCCTTTAAAAATTGTCTCAACTGCAAGTTACACTTATGATACAAATGAGTATGTAAGAGAAGCTAGAGTTGCAGCTATTATTGCATCTCATACAAAACCAGAATGGGTTATAAATATCAAAGAGACTGGTCAAGTATGGTTATATGACTACTCAAATGTCATGAATCCAAAAATTACAATGATTGAAGCAGAGAGATTTTTGCACGATGGTGGTTGGGATTTGAGCAAACGATATTTTATGTCAGCTGCAAATGCTAGAGATGTTATCTCTGTAATTGATACCAAAGAGGGTAAATTAGTTAAAAATATTCCATCACAAGGTGTCAAACCTCATCCAGGTCGTGGAGCAAATGTTGATCATAAGACATTGGGACCTATTTGGATTACAGGTCATATCGGTTCTAATGATATCGTAGCAATTGGAACAGATCCAGAAAATCATCCTAAAAATGCTTGGAAAGTTGTTAAAAAATTTGCACTTCCAGGTGAAGGTGGTGGGAATCTATTTGTAAAAACTCACCCAAATAGCAAATATATCTTTGCAGATCGTCCAGTGAATCCAGATAGAAAACTACAAACTCAGATTTATGTAATTGATAAAGAGAAACTAGAAGTTGTTAAAACTATTCCTATTGATCCTAAGTATCTTAAGTCTGCTGATCCTAAAGTTGCCATGAGAGGACCTGTTCACTTTGAGTTCAATGCTGATGGTTCAGAAGTATGGACAAGCATTTGGGGTAACAAGCTTACACCGTCTGTAATCTTGGTTTATGATTCAAATACACTTGAGCTTAAAAGTGTAATTGACGATAAAAGACTTATCACTCCAACTGGTAAGTTCAATGTAACTAACACAATGAAAGATATCTACTAAAATATCTTTCATCCAAGATAGTATCGGGCTTTTGCTCGATATTATCTTTTTCTACTATAATAGATTTTTTTTAAAGAGGGTTTATGATGAGAGTACATCTACTAATAACTATATTTTTATCCACAATGGTTTTTTTACTTCCTGCAAATGCGATAGATAGTGTAGCTGCTCACAATGTTGAAGCACTTCCAAAACACAACACTGGGAAAAAACTATATGAGAAGTATTGTATGAGTTGTCATCATAAAGATCGAATTGGTATATCAGCTCCTCCACTTATGCCAGAGTTTTTAAAAAAATATAAACAGATAAAAGAGTTATCATCAAAAATAAAAAATGGATTTCCTCAGACTCTTATGCCTTCATATGAGTTTTTAAGCCCTTATGAGCTTTTAGAGATAAGCAGATATATAAAAACTCCTGTAAAAAACTATATTTGGGATAAAGAGAAAATTAAAAAATCCATTGTTAACTTTAATGATAAGAAAAAAGATTTAGGTATCAAAGATATTGAGCAACTACTTCCAGTTGTTGAGAGAGATGGTGGATATGTTTGGATTATGGAAAATGAAAAGATACTAGATAAATTTCCACTAAAAAATGTTCACGGAGGTATCAAGTATCAATTTCCTAAAGCAGAAAATATCTTTATCCCTACTCGTGATGGCTGGGTTGCAAGGTACTCATTAAAAGAGGGTCGAAGAGTTGCAAAGATAAGAGCCTGTATAAATCTTCGAAATCTTTCTTTAAGCAGAGATGGGAAAAAAGTTGTTGCTACTTGTTTACTACCTGAGCAGATGGTAGTTATGGATAGTACAACTCTCTCACCTTCAAAATTAATTCCACTTGATGGAAAAGTTAGTGCTTTGTATGAGCTTTACTCAAAAGATGAGATGATTTTTACTTATCGAAATAAACCTCTTATTGGTGTAGTTAATAGTAAAACATTTGATATATCATATAGTAAAATTAAAGAGCCGATTGAAGACTTTTTTATAGATCCTTTTGATAAATTTTTAATAGCAACTGCAAGAAGTGGGAAAGTTTTACGAGTTTATGAAATAGAGAGTAAAAAGATAGTTTTTGAACATGACATGGAGGGTATGCCGCACCTTTTCTCTGCAACTTATTGGTACAACAAAGGTAACTTCTATTTTGCAACTCCACATCTTAGAAAACCTTATATCACGATTTGGAAAATGTACGACTGGAGTTTTGAAAAACAAATCAAAATAGGAGGAGATGGTTTTTTTGTTAAAACTCATCCAAATACTCCATATCTTTGGATAGACAATGGCAGTGATGAGTTGATACTTGTCTCAAAACATGACTTCCAAATGAAAAAAAAGATACCCATAAAAGATAAACAGTACATTCACACTGAATTTACAGGTGATGGAAAATATGCATATCTAAGCATCTATGAGCATAACGGATCTATTGAAGTATGGGATACTAAAAGTTTTGAAAAAATTGCATCTTATGCTTGTGATATTCCTGTTGGAAAATATAACTACATCAACAAAAATAGACAATTTTATCCAAGGCTTTTTGGAGTTGATATATTTAACCAAAACTGCAAATACAATAAAAATGCAACAAAATGCATGCAGAGCTTAAAAGATTTAAATATTTATGAGAAAGAAAGTGTTGATGATTTTATCTTGGCAAATGAGAAAGAGTAAAAATGGCTGGAAAAGTTTATCTAACAGGAGCTGGACCTGGAGACATTGAGCTTCTTACGATAAAAGCACTTCGTGTTATAAAAAAAGCTGATGTAATCATCTATGATAAATTAGCAAACCCTGACATACTAAAAGAGGCAAAGAGTGAATGCAGCTTTATATATGTAGGAAAAGAGAATAAACACCATATAATGCCCCAAGATGAAATAAATGAAATTATCTACCAAAGTGCCTTAAAATATAAACATGTAGTGAGATTAAAAGGTGGTGATCCTTTTGTCTTTGGTAGAGGTGGTGAAGAGGGAATTTATCTAAGAGAAAAAGAGATAGAGTTTGAGTTTATCCCTGGAATTAGTTCAGCCATTGCCGTTCCTGGATATGCTGGAATTCCAGTAACTCATCGTGGCATTGCAAGCTCATTTCGAGTAGTAACCGCTCATAAAAGTTCAGATAAAACAAAGAGTCAACTCTCTTTTGAGGATTATAAAAACGATGATACAATTATCTTTTTAATGGGTCTTCATCAATTAGAAAAAATTTCCACTAAACTTATAGAGATAGGAAAACCAAAAAATCACCCAATAGCGGTTATAAGTAGAGGAACAACAAAAGATGAAGAGGTAGTTGTTGGAGAGTTGGAAAATATCTATGAATTGGCAAAAGATTTAAAAACTCCTGTCTTAATAATAACTGGAGAAGTAGTAAATCTAAGAAAAAAATTGAATTGGATTAAAAAATCATGATAGATATAATTATTACTCTAGTTTTTATGATGGTTTTTATAGGTTTTTCTATCTGGCCTGCTATTAAGATAGTAAACTTTATAAAAAGCAAAAAAGATCTTAATGAAAAAAAACAAAATATGCTTCTACTCTTTTTTACAATTGTTATCGCTCTTTGTTTAGCTCTATTTATGAAGCTAACATGACTGTTTTAATCACAGGATCTAGTTCAGGTATGGGTAAAACAACCGCACTTTTTTTGGCAAAACGAGGCTTTAGTGTATATGCAGGAACAAGATACCCTGAAAAATTACAAGATATAAAAGAGAAAAATCTGCATCCAATTAAACTAAATGTAAGCAGTCAAACAGATATAAAAAATACTCTTATGAATATACCAAAAATTGATATTCTTATAAACAATGCTGGTTATGGTTTAGTTTCAACTATCGAAGATTTAGATGAAAATCAGATGCTTGAACAATTTAATATAAATGTATTTGGAGTTTTAAGAGTTTGCAAAGCTGTAATACCCAAAATGAGAATTCAAGAACAAGGTATTATTATAAATATCAGCTCATTTTTAGGAAAAATAGGTTTGCCACTTTTAACACTATATAACTCTAGTAAATATGCAGTAGAAGGGATTACCGACTCTTTAAGATATGAATTAAGAGATTTTGACATACGAGTCCACTCCATAATGCCTGGTTTTTTTGATACAAATTTTGCAAGAGAAAACCTAGTGACAAATAAAAAAACTTTTGATAAAAACTCACCATACTTCAAAATAGTATCAACTCTAACCCCTCAAATCTTAAATCAGATAAACAGTGGAAATGATGCTATATTGGTCGCAAAAGCTATCTTGAAAATAATTGAAGATAGACACTCCCCTGCTCGTGTTACAGTTGGAGAGAAAGCAAGTAAATTTATCCCCATGAGAAGAGAGTTGAGTGATGAGGACTTTGAGAGACGAGTTAGAGAGTATTATCATCTGTAATGGATAGTTTTTTCTTTAACATAACAGACAGAAAATATAAGATAACTAAAAACAAAAATTTCACAAGAGTTGATATCTCAAATGGAATACTCTTTTTAACAATACTTTCAAAATCAAAATTTCATATAAAAAATTTAGATAGAATGCTTATGTTTATAGTTGTAAAAAAGGGTAATCTTCAAATATATAACCATCATAACCACACTTCTTATGAAATTAAAGAAGATTATATAAATATCTACTCTTCATCAAAACAAGACTTTACTTTTAAAGCTGATGAAAATTCTAATATATTTATTCTCTTTGTTGCTGATTTTTTTCTAAAAAGGTATCTTAGTAAAGATCCAAATGAACCAATTGATTTTTTATACAACAAAACACAAAATGAATTCTCAAGTGAGCTTATAAACTCCCAACCAATAGATGCATTAACTCTTTATATCATTGACAAAATCATCAACACAAAAAGTACAAATAGCCTCTTGTGCGAACATAATATAATTGAATTTATACTCCATAGATTCTCTTTGCTTGATATATTGGATAAAAATTTAACTAAAGATGAGCTACTTATAGCTTCAAAAGCAAAAGATTATCTGTTAAAAAGTTTTGAAAACCCTCCAACTATACAGGATCTAGCGCACCTCTGTGCTACAAATGAATCTAAACTAAAAATTGTATTTAAAAGAGTTTATAAAACAACTATTTGGCACTATATTCAAAAACTTCGTCTTAAAGAAGCAAACTTACTTCTAAAAGAGCAGTTTTTAACTATTGGAGAAATCTCAAAAAGAGTGGGATACCGTCATCAAGGACACTTTTCTAAACTATTTTTTAAAACTTATGGAATTTATCCAAAAGATTTATTAAAATAATTCTTCTACTGCTAAAATAAAATTCTTTTTGTGATAAAAAATTATTGAATTTCTATATGATATTATCGTACAATATCTGTTATGAAAACTATAAAAAGAAAAATTGTAATTATCACTGTCTTAGCATCTGCAATGCTCTTGCTATTGTATATATTTAGTGCAAATCCAGATGAAAAACTAAGTGACAAAGAACTTAGAGAAAAAGCTCTATCACTTGGATTAAAGCCTATACCAACAACTTATAAAGAGCTTTTAGAAGTCATTGACAATCCACAAAACCCTTTAACTCCTACAAAGATAGCCCTTGGTAAAAAACTATTTTTTGATAAAAATCTATCTTATGATAGAGATATTAGCTGTGCTACTTGTCATAAACTAAAAGAGGGAGGAGATGACAATATCCCTACCGCCATAGGTCACGATGGTCAAAAAAACCCATCTCACTTAAACTCTCCAACAGTTTTAAATGCAGCTCTTGCAAAAGCTCAATTTTGGGATGGAAGAGCAAAAGATGTTGAAGAGCAAGCAGGTGGACCAATCCAGGCATCTTTTGAGATGAATTTAACACCTAAAGAAGTTGAAAGAAGATTAAAAAATTCTCCAACATATGTTAAAGAATTTAAAGTAGTATTTGATGAAAATATTACTTTTAAAAATGTTCAAAAAGCCATAGGAGCATATGAAAGAACACTTTTAACTTACGGAAAATTTGATGATTTTTTAAATGGAGATGACAATGCGATTGATGAAAAAGCAAAAAGAGGATTAAATCTCTTTATAAATAAAGGATGCAAAGGATGCCATGTTGGCATGAGCGTTGGAGGGCAAAGCATCCAAAAATTTCCACTTCGTCCATATAAAGATTGGTTTAATATCAATTTTGACCCTAATGTAAATATATATGACCAAGAGTTTCCTTTTGAAAACATAGGTGGCTTTTTAGGGCAAAACAACCATAAAAGATTTCGTGTGCCAATCCTTAGAAATATCACAAAAACATCTCCCTATTTTCATAACGGTGCAATTAAAGAGATTGAAGAAGCTGTAAGAATTATGGGAAAACATCAAATTGGAGTTGATTTTACTAAACATCAAATTGATGATATTGTAGCTTTTTTTAAGACTTTAGAGGGTGAAATTGTGGATTATGGGATAAAATAAGCCGTATATAAAAATACGGCTTAAAATCTTAATAAAGTCCGTATCTGTTATCTTTTCTCTTGTATAAAACTCTTGTTTTGTCATCTTTATCATTAAAGATATAAAACTGTTTATTACTCTCTTTTAGCATATTTAAAGCTTCTTCTATATCTAAAGGCTTATACAAATCAAGCTCCATTGGGACTATCTCATCCATCTCACTATCTATATCAAAATTGTCATCTAACTCATCTGGAATACTTAGATTTGCAAATTCACTCACTTTTATCGCTTTGTGAGCTTTTATCTTGTCGCTGTGTCGTCTTAAAACTTTTTGTGTTCTCTCTATTGCTAAATCAACAGCTGCATATACATCTTTGTCTTTTTGTTTTACTACAATTGTATTTTTATGTGGTAAATTTATAGAAAATTCGACAGAAAAACCTTTTTTCCCACCTCTCTCATCTGCAGAAACTGCTACTCTAACAGCAATTATATCTAAATTATATTTTTTTAAAGTTCCTATCGCTGCTTCTATATGTGCCTTTATAGGCTCTGTTAACTCAAGTTGTCTTCCAACTAAACTCATATTCATAATTCCCTCCTTAAAATGGAAATAGAAGTACATTTTACTATAAAACTATTTAAATAAAAGATAAATTATAAATTATATTTAAATAGTAATTATGGTTTTTGAATAGTCCTTCTATGTATCCTAATAGGCTCAGATATGAGTGTATTTGCTTGATTTACAGAGACAACAGTATCTATGATTACGGTTACATTTGACTCAGGTGTAAATATACCATTATCAAGCATATTAACACAATTTGGCATACTATTTCCGATATAAGTTAGTGATATCCTTATATCGTGAGTGTTGTTTATAGCTTGCGGATATGCTATATTAATATTTTGAATACAGTTATTACTATTATCATGTCCTGATATTGCTAAAAGTGCATACTCTGTTGCTCCTCTTGCTAAAAGCTCTGCTTGCTCTTTTAGATAAACATCTAAAGTAGTTTTTACAGAGGAGCTTGATAGATTTACCATAAGTGACATCAAAACAGCCACTGTAACCATTATAATTATTGCCGTAATTAAACCAAAACCTCTTCTCAAAATATAGCCTTTTCTTTACAAAATACGATAGGTACACCAGTTCTATTTCCATCTTGGATGCATAGTTTTATCTGGATAGTATTACCTGTTTGAGTAAATACAAATGTACTAACATTTTCAGCTAAAAGAACTGTTGATGTTGTATTTGTATCAAATCTCTCATTGTGCCAAGGTTGATAATTGTAATGAAGTGTCAAATTAAAATCAGTAGAGTTTATATCATCTACATTACTAGGAGCAATTGCATATGCAGACCATGCTAGATGATACTGCTCATAAAGTGTTTTATTTGTATCATTGATTGTTCCATCGTTATTTACAAACTCTAAAACATTATTATTTATTAATCTTACTGGAAGTGTATTACTTGCATCATTTATAGCTGGATCAAATCCAAAAGTTACAGGTGCGATATTGTCCAACTTCTTAAAAATAAGTGCAGGATATTGAGCACCCGCAACTATATCTACCTGATTGTTTGAAAGTGCGAGAATATTTTGTCTAGCAAATGCCAAAGTAGAGCCACTTGTTCTAATTCGTGAGACATTTGTATCAGGTGCATCTAAATCTACAAAGCCACTCCATCCAGGAGTATATCTATTTAATGTTGCATTCCACTCACCCATAAAACTTTCATTATCATATCCAATCCACTCTAAAACATTATATACTACTACATTATCATCATTTGATAACTCTTTAAAATCATTTGGATTTGTACGATTTTTAGAGATAACCGAAGGCTTAATTCTATACTTTAGTCTCTTTGTAATCTGGTTGATAGTAAGCTCTGTTTTTTGCTGCAACTCGTTGATGATTTGTGTACGAATATATGACTCATACATGTTTGCTATGATATTTGTACCAATCATAGAAACTATACCCAAAATAACAATAACCATAATCATTTCAATCATGGTAAAGGCTCTTCTTTTTACTCTTTTAAACATCAATTCCTCACTTCTCGACTTAGTAAATCAGTCTGTCCAATATTTGATGAGAATGTTCTAAATGTAAAACTTATTCCATCTTCACTTTGGGCTACTACTTCAATCATTTTTATATTTGTACTATTAACAATATTATTGATATTTTGTCTAGTTGTTTCATCAAAATTAAAATTAATATTCTGATTTGTATAATTAGCATCATCATCGATATAAAAAATAGATGTACTTAAATTAAAATCCCTAACATAATCAAATCCAGTAAAGCTATCATATGAAACGAAATCTCCGTGAAACTGATCTATACTTGTATTATTGAGATCTACTCCACCTGAAGGAAGAACCACTCCAGCAACAGTTATATTGTCATCGTGAAATCTTCGTCTAAAGTTATTTTGAACATGACCTATTCTTCTGTTATCATCTAATGTTCCTGTTAATGCTAATCTATCAAGACTAGCATTTCCATCTAATACATCAAGAACTCTTATATATGTAATAGATCCATTATTTTCAGTAGAGTTTGCATCCCACTGATGAGTTAAAATATTTCCTATCTTGGTTCTTGCTGCAAAAATTGTCTCTTGTGATATTGCAAATGAGTTATTATTCCCACTTTGGCTAAGCATAAGAGGTATTGTCATAAGTGAAATTGCAATTATGACAATTGCTAAAACAAGCTCAATCAAACTAAATGCTGCTCTTTTCATAAGTTACCACTCCATCTTTTTTGAAGTCTCTTCTGACATATCTTGCCCTAAAACACTTGTACCAATTTTCCCTTTTCCAGACCAATTTCCACGAGAAAACATCCTGATATTAAAACTATCACTCACAACACCTGCTCTAAATTCATCAAAAACAAGCCAAGGAGAAGGATTGTAAGTAATTCTATCACTATGAGGAACACGATTTCCAGCTCCAAGCAGAACATTCATCCCTCTAAAGCTCTCATTAGCAAATTGCATTCCATTTTGTGAATTCTCATTTGTAAAAGTTCCTTGAACAAAGTTATTGTGATTTGTATTATTTACATACCAAAAAACACTATCAGCACTCTCTGGACCATTTGCAAAAGGGAAGTCAGCTCTATCACACCCTTGGCAAAAAACCTCATACTGGAAATTAACATAGATATTTTGAAGAGATGTCTCAATATCAGGAACATTCAACCTACCATAATAAAAAGAGACACCATGATCTGCATCTGCTACCATTGATCCTGTTACAGATGCATCTACCTTGTCTGCAACTGTAACATTAAAATCGTCTCTAAAAATTGTATATGGCTCTTGAGGTACTTGTGAATCTCGACCAAAGTTAACAGATACATTTACATTAGAAACTCCATTTGCAAAACTATCACTAGCTCTATCAAAATCAAAATCATTTTCTATATTTGTCTCTCCTGCTTGGATATATCTTGTACCTGTTCTTATTCCATTATAAGTATATGCAACATTAACATCATTTGCAAAACACTCACCACTATAGTTTGTAGCAACTCCTAATCCACCTGCTAAAGATGCTTGGATATTTAGTCTAAGCCTTGCTGAGATATCTTCACTATCATTTGCCATATAGTTAAAATTGCCTATACCATTTTCTAATACTAAAGTATTTGTAAACCCAGCAGGAGTAAAATCAAAAGTTCTACCTCCACTCACTTCACAACCTACTTTATTATCTGCATTAAAACTATTATCACTACTTCCAACTACACAATCACTGAGAGTTTTACTACTAGCATTTTGCTCATAGTCTGTCCAACTTTTATCGCTATAAGTTACAATTACTCTTCCAACATTATTATAAGAGAAATTAGATACATTTGCAACACCACTCAAATAAGCTATATCTCCACTATAAAAACCATCATCCTCTCCACATTCAGAATTTTCACTAGCTAAAGTTATCTCACCTTTTACTCTATTAATACTTGAAGTAGAAAAGTTTTGATCATAACCTGCACTAAGAGAGTCAAGAGTCAAGTTATACCTTGCTCCTCCTATTGGTTTTGTTGCAACATTTAAACTAAGCTCAATTTTTTCAGGCTTTATTGCAAATGTATCAGAAGAACATGAAGATTGACTAAAGCCACCTTTAGATACATCTTCAAAAACACACTCTCTACAAGTTTTTGCATCTGTTGTGTTTTCACAAATCTCTTTACAGACACTATCTACATTAGCTTTTTCTACCATTTTTTGCAAGCTATCTAAATCATCTCCAATGTTATCCCACTCCACATGATTTCTATATCTATCTACTAGATACTTAACTCTAAATGAAGCATTTTTATCAACTGAAAAAACACTAGAGTTTGTCTCAACTCTTATTTTATCATCAAATGGTATATAACTTATAGGACCAACTCCTACAAAACTCTCACAAGTTCCACTAGCATTTACATCAACTGCTTGAAGCTGGACAAGACCTCTATACTTTTCACTCGCATCTCGTACCAGATTTTCTTTGCCAACTCCATCTTGAAGTGCAACTATATCAATATAAAAACCTTGATTTACAACTTGAGTAAAAAGATGATTTTCATTCGATTTAGCTCCATTACTCATACCATCTGTAACTCCATCTTGCAAGCCACCTCTATGAGTCACCTCAAAACCATTTGGCTTATTTTTCAAGATATGGATTTTCTGATCCTCTCCATCACATCTTGAAATCTCTATCTTTTTATCAGGTGTTGGAACATAACTTACACTAAATCTATTTCTAGTCGTGTTATCATCATTTTGTCCTTTGATTTTTGCATTAAATCTTATAAAGATATTCTCTTTATATTTTAAATCTCCACCTTTGCTTGAACTCGCACTTGAGCCTATAGAAGTTTTTACTTCACTCAAATTAACATCAACTCTTTGTACTTTAGAGTACTCAAAAAGATTACTATACTCACTAAATCCAACATCACCAACATTTTTTAACTCAAATGTTCCATTAACCTCTTCAAACATCTTATCTATCTCTATATAACTATGAACATCAAAAAGTGTCTGTGTCTCTTTATTTCTAATCTCTACTTCAATTCCAATAACATCATCTATATATGAACCACTATCACTAAGATCACTCGTGTATGAACTGTTTTTAAAATTCTGCATATAACAAACTGGATCATTTAAGTTTGTTGAAAAAGAGAACATTCCTAGATAGTATTGATCTCCTCCACCATTATTTGAAGCAAGACCTAAAGAGCCGATTTTAATCTTAGCTTCTTTTTGAGAATGTTTAATGATACCAGGTCCACCATCAGTTGTACCTAAATTAAACTCATCTATATCAATTCCTGAAGTGTTTTTTAGATTTGGAAGTCTTGTATTAACAAATTTTCCATCTTGTGAAATTGTTCCATTTACAACATCTTTTTCATTATTTAAACTGTTTTTAAGTCTATTGCCATCAACTTCTATAAAATCTGGTAAAGAGAGATCACCTTCAAATGCAAAAAATGTAAGCTTTGAAGTTATAGCTCCTGTTGAAGGAGTTAAAAACCCTACTACATTCTGCTCAATAGAAGATTTATAGATAGCTGAAGTTGTATTATTTGGAGTTTTCCATACACCCTCATATCCATCATAAAGTGTAATATTTTTAAGCTCTCTTGTTGGAGCTGATTTCGTATCTCTCACAACAACAACTAAACTCCAACCTGCACTTATATTGTAACCTTCACTTGAAGTTACATCTGCTACCCAGTATCTACCACCTCTATTATCTTTTACATATTTAGTAACATCCGCTACACCTTGATAGTTAAAATAGCTAGTAGTATTTATAAAATTGTACTTATCTACCATGATTTTAGTACCACTGTTATCGTAACTTGGTGTACTTCTTAGAGCATCTAATTTATGATATGCCGTCTTATTTGAATCATGTCTTATATATACAGTAGATGCTTTATCTTGTAAATCTTTCCAACTCTCTTTCCCTTTATCAACTCTCCCCATCCAGTAAAGTCCAGCCCACATAATCTCATCTGTGAGAGAGATATCTAAAGTTGCACTTGTTGAAGTGCTATAAATTGCAGAGAGTCCACTTGTATCTAAATTTGCATACTTTTGATATATTTTATCATTTACACTTGCACTTGGCTCTTGACAATCTCCTTTATTATCTTTTTCACAAATAGATTGATTTCCTATTGTTAAAATATCACCAAATATATTCATATCAACTACATCATCTGCAAATGGAACTTTTGTAAACTCTCTAGGATTGTGAGCAGACATATCTGTCTCTTTTATAGTTGTTGTTTTGCTAGCACTATTGTTTGTCAAATTAAGATCATCTAAATAGTCTGAATAAACTCTAGCTATTATTTTAACTTCCGATGGATTACCTGGTGCTTGCACTCTAATTTTTATCTCTTCTTGTAGGCCGCCTTGACCAAAAGCATGAGTTAGCTGACATGATAAGCGTTTAGCATTTTTACTACAAACCCAATCATAACTATAAGTATGATCTATATAGACATAATCTGCCTCACTTGTTGTGTTTATCTCTAAAGTAGTTCCTGTAATATTCTCATCTCCTGTTTTATTAATAACAATGTTGTAGTAGTAAGTTCCTAAAACTTCAACTTCATCATAACCACTTAAAATATTTAAACTAATATCAGATTTACTTATAACCACAGGGTCAATATCTACTGAAAAACTATCATCATCTCCAATATCAGTAGTTCCTGATTTTGCTGTAACTTCAGCTTTATTATCTATCATAATCACACTTGTTACAGTTGGTGCAATAACACCTATTTCAAGTCTGCTTGCATAATTGTTTGCTTGTAAATCATGTTTATATTTACAAGTTATATCATTTCCAACATTTGTACAATCCCAATCACCAGGAGTCTTATTCCAATCTGTCTGTAACACTAACCTTGAATCAAGAGTATCTGTTATAACTATGTCTGTATTAACAAATGAACTATCATTGTAAAGTGAAAGCTTATATCTAAAATCTTCTCCAGATCTTACAGATGAGTCTGTATACTTATCTAAAACAATACTAGGTGTATCTTTTGTCTTTATAAAATAGTTTCGTATCTCAAATAGACCATTTCTAAAATTGGTATTTTCATCATCAAGACTTGAACTATTTTCAACTTTTAAGTAATAAGTGCCAAGATTAAGAACTTCATAAAAATCAAAATATCTTGGAGATGTATTTTTAATGTTTTCTGTAAAACCCATATCATTACAACTACTATCTAAAAGATAACCTTTTGTATTGACTCTATTGTCTGGCTCCACACTATCCCTCATAGTCCAAATTGAGAGTCTTCCTGCATCTTTTATCTCTATTTTATAATATAAAGCTCCAGTTGCATTATTTACTCTTTGATTTCCTAACTCAGCATTTGAAGCAGTTGTACCAAGTGTTATCTCTTGATTTGTATCACAAGGCGAAGCTTGCAATGAAGAGATTGTAAAAAAGCAGACGGAGATAATTAAAAATATATTTTTGCTAAATTTCATAAGAGTAAATCCTTTATTTGGTACTATTACTAGTAACATCGGCATAATCTTAGAAAAATGAACACCCTATATTATAAAGGTATAAGATTTACGATAGGTGAACCATCAGATGCAACTCCTCTATATGTTATAAAATTTCCACTAATTCTCCCACTGTTCTCATCAAAATCAAAGTTTATTATGCCACTATCTAAAAGCCTTATTCTGTATTTGACTTTCTGTTTTGGATTGTTTGTATCTGGAGCTGTGAACTCTATTTTATTATCTTCAACTGATCCTCTTGTGATGTTATTTGAAATTTCAGGAGAGAGAGTTATGGCTAGTTTTACAAACTTATCATTGTTTTCATATAAAAAGTTCTGCAAATCTTTACTGTTTTGTTTGGTAACATTTTGATTAAATTGTTCAATATTTTCTTTTGTTAGAAAAAAATACAAACCAATAACAAATACTAAAATAGGAAGTGCCAATAAAAACTTTTTATCCATAATATAAAACCTTTTTAGTTTTTATATCGACTAAAAAGCTACTATCTTTAGATTACTCATTCCTTAAAGTGTCTAAAACATCAATTTGTGTAGCTTTTTTAGATGGATAAAATGAAGATACCAAAACAATTAAAACAGCTCCAACCAAAATAGATACAAGATCTGATGTAGATAAATCAAGTGGCAGACGACTAGTTCCATAAACATCTTCAGGAAGTGAGATTATATCAAAACGACCAAGTAAAAACATCCCTAAAAACCCCAAAAAAGTACCAAATAAAATCCCCGCGCCCCCAATAACAGTTCCCAAAAGAAAAAATGCTTTTTTAATCTCCTCTTTAGTAGCCCCCAAAGATAACAAAAGAGCAATCTCTCGTCGTCTATTCATAACAGTCATAAGAAGTGAACTTATGATATTTAAAGATGCAACTAAGATAATAAGCATTAAAACTATAAAAAGTGCTTTTTTCTCCATCTCCATAGCTGAAAAGAGATTTCCATTTTGTTGCCACCAACCAACAGCAACTAAATCAGGAGATAAAAACTCTCGTATCTTTTCAATCTCCTCTAATGGCTCATCTGAGTGAACATGGATACCGTGGAAACTATTATCTTTGATTTTCAAAATTTTTGAGAGTGCCTCGATAGTTGTATAAACATAAGCATGATCATAAGCTTGCATCCCTGAGTTAAAACTACCTCTATAAGTAAATCTTTTCATAGTGGGTATAAGAGAAAAACCTCCTGGTTGGGATTGAGTAAAAATAAGTGTTGTTTTAACTCCATCAAAAAGAGAAAAACTCTCACCTATTCCTTTTCCAGTAATTATCTCAAAACCACTAACATTAACATCTTTTACAGCCTCTTTTACAATAGAGTTGATCTTTACCTCATCTTCAAAATTAACACCAAAAAGAACTGCACCCTCCATGGTGTCTCCCTGCTTAATTATAACTTGTGAATTTAGATAGGGGCTAAAATCAAGATGTGGAAACTTATCTCGAAGCACTTGCAAACCATAAATATCTATCTTTTTATCAGCTTTTGGCAAAATTGTTATAGGGTAACTCATAGTAGAGATTTTACTCTTGAACTCTTTACTAGTTCCATTCATAATAGCCATAGCGATGATAAGCACCATTAGCCCGATAGAAACACCTAAAAAAGCTAAAATCGCACTAACGGTTATAAAAGGTTGACTCTTATCAAAACGAAGATACTTTCTAACAAGATAAGGGACTAAAGAGATAGACTTCACTTGGCTAAAAGTCCCTTTTTAGGTCCACTTTTTCCACAGCAATTTTTATACTTTTTCCCACTTGCACAAGGGCATGGGTCATTTCTTGGAATTTTTTTCTCTATTACACTTTTACTTTCACTTGGCTGTAAAACACTTGTATGCTCCATAGTAATATCTTTAGAAGCTTCCTCCATATCTTTCATCATCTTTTCCATCGCATATTCTCGCTCTTTATCTTCTGACTCATCTCGAAGTTGAATTAATTGGAGTGTTTTTGTGCTTTCGTGTTTAATTCTTTTTGTTAAATCAATAAACATCTCATAACTCTCTTTTTTATACTCAGTTAGGGGATCTTTTTGGTTATACCCACGAAGCCCAATACCTGTTTTTAAGATATCCATCTGATAAAGATGATCTCTCCAGCTATTGTCAACAACTTGTAAATAAACAATTTTTTCTATATTACTTCTTTGTTTCTCATCAACTTTTTCCATTTTCTGCTCATAAAGCCCCATAAGAATTTCATTGATTTTTTCTCGTAATACTTCAGCTTCAAGATCTTTAAATTGTCCATCTTCAAACTCTATTAACACATCTTCACGAAGATATGCTAAAAGTTTATCTATATCATACTCATCTTCAGGAATTCCATCATAAATTCCAGTTCGACTTAAAAGATTTGTTACATAAGCCTCTCTATTCTCTTTGACTTTATTGCTTATATCATATTCTGGATCTAAAAGCTCATTTCTGTATCTATATATCACTTTTCTTTGCTCATTTGCTATATCATCATACTCTAAAATATGCTTTCTCGACTCGTAGTGAAGATTTTCTACCTTTTTCTGTGCATTTTCAACGGCTCTAGTTACCATACCAGACTCTATATGTTCACCCTCTTCAATTCCAAGTCGCTCCATGATTGATTTTATCTTATCACTTCCAAATATTCTAAGAAGATTATCTTCAAGACTTAAATAAAATTGACTAGCTCCAGGGTCTCCTTGACGACCTGATCTTCCTCGAAGCTGATTGTCAATTCTTCTACTCTCATGTCTCTCTGTTCCTATTATGTAAAGTCCACCAAGCTCTTTTATCTCATCACTTATTTTTATAT
The DNA here is from genome assembly GCA_027068765.1 of Campylobacterales bacterium. Taxonomy (GTDB): domain Bacteria; phylum Campylobacterota; class Campylobacteria; order Campylobacterales; family QNZT01; genus SZUA-1433. The sequence goes on along the minus strand of JAMOMC010000137.1, from coordinate 9,929 downwards.
CAACACCACGACCTGCCATATTTGTAGCAACTGTAATTGCACCCTTGTTTCCAGCATCTTCAATTATTTTTGCTTCACTCTCGTGGTGTTTTGCATTTAAAACTGTATGAGGAATTTTTGCTTTTTTCAGCAAAGAGTGCAAAAGCTCACTCTTTTCAATAGATGCAGTACCAACAAGAACTGGTTGACCATTTTTATGAAGTCCTCTTATCGTCTCTATCACTGCATTAAACTTCTCTATCTCACTTTTATAGATGAGATCATTTAAATCTTTTCTAGCAATTGGAACATTTGTAGGAATAGAGATAACAGGTAAGTTATAAATCTGCTCAAACTCTGTAGCTTCAGTTTGTGCCGTCCCTGTCATTCCAGCTAATTTATTGTACATTCTAAAATAGTTTTGAAATGTAATATCAGCTAATGTTTGAGATTCCTCTTGAACTTCAACCTTCTCCTTGGCCTCAAGTGCTTGATGAAGCCCCTCACTAAATCGTCTTCCCTCACTAAGTCTTCCTGTAAATTCATCAACAATTACAACCTGTCCATCATTTACAACATAGTCAACATCTTTTGTAAAAATATACCTAGCTTTTAAAGCTTGGTCAATATGATGAGAGAGAGATGCATTTTCAAGATTGTAGATATTGTCAACTCCAAAAGCCTTTTCAGCTTTAGAAACTCCGTTTTCCGTCATTGAGACTGTTCTATTTTTTTCATCTACAACATAGTCTCCACTCTCTTGATTAATCTCACCTTTTTCATCTTTCTCTGTAGCTTCTTCCATGGATGCAGCCACTTCATCAGCTTTTTCATAATTGTCTAAAGTTCTATTTGTTGGTCCTGATATGATAAGCGGAGTTCTTGCTTCATCAACTAAGATAGAGTCAACCTCATCAACAATTACAAAATTATGTTCTCTTTGAGCTTTTTCAGCTATTGCATATTTCATATTATCTCTTAGATAATCAAAACCAAATTCGTTATTTGTACCATAAGTTATATCTGCATCATATTGTGCTTTTCTCTCTAAATCATCGTGAATCTCATTTGTAATAACACCAACACTAAAACCTAAAAACTTATAAATTCTACCCGTGTCTTCTGCATCTCTAGTTGCAAGATAGTCATTTACAGTCACAAGATGCACACCTTTTCCACTCATAGCATTTAACACTATGGGTAGAGTTGCAACAAGAGTTTTACCCTCACCTGTTTTCATCTCTGCAATTTTACCCTCATGAAGCACTAATCCACCAACCATCTGCACATCATAATGTCTAAGTCCAGTTGTTCTTTTACTAACTTCTCTAGTTATTGCAAATGAGTCATAAAGTACCTCGTCTAAGCTTTTTTCATTAGCTTGAACTTCTTGTTTCAAAACATTAAAAGCCTCTTTTAACTGCTCATCATTTAATTTTTCATATTTCTCTTCTAACTCATTTATATTCTCTACTTTTTTTAAATACTGTTTTACAATTTTATCGTTTTTTGTTCCAAAAATTTTACTTACGATGGAGGTTATCATCAACCTTATCCTTACATGCTTAATTTGTTGTTTAATCTATTTTTTCATTTTAACAAAATATTAATTTTAATCTGCTAAAGTATATAGATATTTGAATTAAAAAGGATACATTTGAAAAAATTTTTATTAGCAACTACTATAATTTCAAGCACACTATTTTCTGCTTCTTTAGATAAGCTAAATACACTAGAGTCAAACTTCAAGCAAAGCATCGTAAATGAACAAAACTCTAAAATCACCTATAGCGGAAAAATGTATGCAACAAAACAGAACAATCAAGCCCTTTGGGAGTACAACAGCCCAATTGAGAAAAAGATCTACTATAAAAATGGAAATATAGTCATAATTGAACCTGAACTAGAGCAAGCAATCTTTGCCAAACTTACAAAAGTACCAAATGTACTACAACTTTTAAATTCTGCCAAAGATATAGGCAACAACCAATTTGTTACAACTTTCAACAATATAAAATATACTATCACAACAGATGGAAATAAAATAAAAAAGATTTCCTACAAAGATGAGATACAAAACTCTGTAACGATAGAATTTAACTCACAAAAAAGTAACCAGCAAATAAACCAAAGCAAATTTGCCTATAAAATACCATTAGATTACGATATATTAGAGCAATAAGTTAGGAAGTGTCTCTTTATTAGAGTCAACTTCCCCATCTTCTTACGGGACCAACATCCAAGTGAATGAAGTTTGATTTAGGGTAATACCCTACACCACCTTTTTTAAGTCCAACAGCAATATCTTTGATTTTGCTTAATCTTACATTTGGCATATATATATCAACTGCCTTACCCTGCATATGATAACTATCTTTTGCAACACCTCGCATCTTTTTTGCTAAATTTGCATTTGTCTTCTCGCTTCGATAACCTGAAATAATATTAAAGTTCTTATCAAGACCAACTTCTAAATTGATCTCATATAAAAGGTTTATCAAACCTACATCTATCCTTGTCATCTCATGAGCTCTGTGGTCAACAAAAGCTTTATTGACTTCAAAAAGACCTCTTAATCTGTAAGCATCTCTTTCATAAAAATTTGCATTGTATGTTTTGTTTTGATGAATATTATGTAGATGAATTGTTTTTGTCTCACCTCTACTTGCTAACAACTCACTTTGTGTGATGATTGCACCACCCATTAAAACCGCTGATTTTTTTAAAAAATTTCTTCTAGAAACTTGAATACTTTTAGACCTGCTAACTATATCACTATCCAAAAACTCTCCCTTAATTTTAACAAAAATTTCAATCTTTATATTAAATATAAATATTTAAAGTCAAAATTATAGCATAATAGAGTAAATAAAACAAATGAAAAGTAAACAAAATTATTTTTCAAGAAGTAGTTTTTCTTGAATTTTATCATATCCATATACATCTTTTGTAAAAACAACAGCTCCTCGCTCATCGATATATGCGGTATAATATCTAACATAAACAGGTATCTTTTCGTTTAACCCCAAAGAGATATTATTTCCTGTGTTTAATTTTGATTTTATATCCAAGTAAGAACTATCAAGATAACCTTGTGAGACAAATTCTAAGAGTTTTTGAGGTTTATGAAGTCTTATGCACCCATGACTAAATGCTCTAACGCTTTTTTTAAAAAGATTCTTTTTTGGAGTATCGTGAATATAAACTGCATGATCATTTGGAAACATAAACTTAACATTTCCAAGAGGATTTGAAGAGCCTGGTTCTTTTACTATATTGTAAGGTATTTTACTGTTCTTATCATATTGAAACCAATCCACATCAAATGAATCAATTTCCTTTCTACCTTTTCGTGTCCATCTATCATAAGTTTTAAAATTTCTATCTTCAAGATAGTAAGGGTCATCTTGAATTTTCCCCAGCATCTCTTTACTAACAATTGAATTAGGAACACTCCATCTAGGATTTAAAACTATGTAAGACATATCTGCTTTAAAAATTGGTGTAGGATTTTTAAGCTTTCCAACAATTACCCTTGCATTCATTAAAAGCTCATTTCCTTCTTTAAAATGCATCATAAACTCAGGTATATTTACAAGAATATAACGAAAATCAAAATCATCACTCTCCCAACGAGACCTCTCAAGATTTAATTTTATCTTTGCTAATCGCTTTTGAACAGATACATTTAGTGCTTTTTGTGTAGTTGAATTTAAAATACCAGAGGGCCAGATTCCAACTCTTTTTTGAAATCTTTTAAGCCCATCTCTTAGCTCTTTATCAAATTTTTTATTATCTTCATCCACAAAATCCAAATCACCACTTTGATACAATCTAATACGAAGCTCTTTTACTCTATTTGAAACATTTCCAATTTTGAGATTTTTACCGTTTGAGATTTTTTGAAAACCATCTTGGTCTTGAATAGATTTGTATCTTATGTATGCATCTTTAAGAGAATTATAAATTGCATTATCATTAACAAGAGAGTATATAACTTCACTAAAATCACCACCCTCCTTTGCTTTTTGAAGTAATTGCACATAGTCATGCTCTGCAACTTTAGCTTCCCAACGATGGTTGATATTTTCATCTTTTGATTTTTTATAGAGTATATTTCTAAAGTCTTTATAATTAATCTGCCCCAAAGATAAATCACGAGCCAATGTAAAAAAAGCATCACTTAGCAAAATATCCAATTTTATAAGTGCAAGATTTTGATCCCTATCATCAAAAATCACACCATTACTAATCTTTTTAAATATAAACTCAATCTCATCTATATGATACCTAGAAGAGTCCAAACCTTCACTTTGCGACATATGAATTGCTTCAATCATGTTTGAGATGTTGCTATTTAGCTCTTTACTATCATCAAACCAATAAAGACTATTTTCATTAATCTCATAGAGATCTTTTACATTTTGTTTAGATTTTAAGTTTTTAACTTCATAAATACCATAACTCTCACCTAAAAGCATACCACTTAAGTAGCTCTTTTTTAAGCTATCACTATTTTGTAAAGTACCAAGTGCTTTTGTCCAATCACTAAAAAGTGAAATTTGAAAAACAAAAAGTAATGAGAAAAGGAGAATTTTATACATATGTTATTTGCCATTTTTTAAATTATAAACAAATATAATAAGTTAATTTTTATAAAAGTTTGCTTAATCTAGTTTTGAGGCTGTAGTGTCCACGCCACGAAAAAGCCATAATTTAAAAATCAACTACAAAACTACACGAAACTTCAGCAATAGTAACAATTTGCTAAAATCAGGTAAGCTTAGAAAAAATGAATCTAAGTGAATGACAAAGGTTTTTAAAATAGCTATAATTTGACAGCTTAATTTACAAGAAACATTTATAGCTGTTGGATTTGGATTATCTCTGTTTTTATATACGAGAGAAGTGGCACTAGAGAGGATAAATCAGTGAAAGAGTTTAAAATTTCCATCCACAAACCATATGATTTTAAAACCGTTTTAGCATTTTTAAAAAGACATGAAGCTTTTGGAATTGAAAAAGTTAGTGAGGATTGTTATCTTCGATATGTTCCAGCAGATGATGGTTACAGAGTTATAAAAGTTATGATGAGTGAGTTTGATGATGCTTTGTCTGTTTTGTGTCAAGTGGATGATTTAGAAAAAATCAAACACCTTTTTGACACAATCCACAATCCAAAAACTCTACCAAAACCAACAGGAGTTAGAGTAATTGGCTGTTATGATCCATTTGAAGTGGCAGTATCTATCATACTTGGACAACTAATCTCAGTAGTTGGTGCAACTAAAAAACTAGCACAACTTATAAAAGAGTTTGGTAGACCCTTAAAAGATGAAATTTATCATTTTCCTCCTCCTACTAAACTTATAGATGCACCACTTGAAACTCTAGGTATCACCAAAACAAAAGCATCTGCGATAAGATCTTTAGCTCTTACAAGTTATCATGATAAAATATTTTTAGAAGATGATTTTAGCAAGGCTAGGGAAAGATTGCTCTGCATCAAAGGTATTGGACCTTGGACAAGCGAGATGATTATGATGCGATGTTTTAAAGATAGAGATGCTTTTGCTAAAAATGATCTTTTTATCCAAAAAGCAATCAAAGAGAATTTAGTAGATGAAAAACTATGGATGTCAAATCGTGCTTATTTGACGCACTATATTTGGAACAAAGGATTAGCATGAGTCTTTATTATCAAACGATAAATTCACCAGTTGGAGCTATCCATATAGCGACAGACGGAAAAAATCTTAGAGCTTTAGCACTTAAGGGCAATTGGGATAAAGTCAAAAACAGATTAGATAGTATGATAGAAAAACAACACCCTATTTTAGAGCAAACTAAAGAGCAGTTAGATGAGTATTTTGCACAAAAAAGAAGAGTTTTTGAACTACCAATATATTTTGAAGGAACAAACTTTGAAGTTTCAGCTTGGAAGGCACTTTTAAAAATTCCCTTTGGAGAGACAAGAAGTTACTCTGAACAAGCCAAAGCTATCGGTAATCCAAAAGCAGTTAGAGCAATCGGACGAGCCAATGGACTAAACCTTATTTCGATTATAGTTCCATGTCATAGAGTTATCGGCAAGAGCGGAAAATTGACTGGTTTTGCTAGTGGGTTGGATGATAAAAGGTTCTTGTTGAAAATGGAGAATAAGTCTGTTTGATTAAAATCATCTAACATATGATGTTATGATTTGCTAAAATTGTTAAAGGAGTTTAGATACATCAAAGATATATTGAGCTACAAGGATACAAGGAACCCAGAGAACATTTTGTGCTATAATCAATATGACTATAAAATTAATAGAATAAAATAATTTATAAGCTTACTTATAGCTTGAGAATCAATTTACAAGAAAAAGAGCAAGATAAGGGTACAAAGTGTCAGTTGTAGTGGTTGTAAAAAAAGATAAAGAGATTGTTATTGCTTCTGATTCATTAACAAATCGAGGTTCACTTATTATAAATTCACAATATAAAACTAATAGTGAAAAATTTATAAAATATCAAGACAACTGGATTGGTTGTGCAAATGACAACATGTCGACACAAATGCTTCTTCATGCATTAGAAAATGGCAAACAAGAGTTCTCTTTTGATGGTATCGACAACATCTATACATCTTTGTTAAAACTACATAAGGTATTAAAAAAGAAGTACTATTTAGATCCTAAGCAAAAAAAAGTTACAAATCAAACAGTAGAGTCTATAAATATGCAGTTGTTGATTGCAAATAATAGTGGCATTTATGGTGTAGGTGAAGACAAAAATATAGAGGAATTTTCAAAATTTTGGGCAATTGGAGATGGTGGAGTATTTGCTCTTGGAGCAATGCATCATGTGTATGATAAATATGATGCACTAAAAACAGCTAAAATTGGTGTTCAAACAGCTTGTAATTTTGATGAAGGTTGTGGTTTGCCAATACAAATACAGATGATTAAGGAGAAAATATGTCAGTAGTAATTGTAGTGAAAAAAGACCAAGAGATTGTAATTGCTGCTGATACCCTAACGACTATGTATGGATATATTGGCTTAAACTCTACACACAAATCTAATAGCTCCAAAATAGTAAAATATAAAGATAGTTGGATTGGTTCTGTTGGTGCTAGTATGGCGAAACAGATGTTTCTTCAATCTTTAAAAAGTAATAGCAATGAATTATCCTTGCATGGTGTTGATAATATATATAGATCGATGCTTAAAATACATAAAATATTAAAAAATGAACACTATTTGACTCCACACAATGGAGCACAAAGGGTTGAATCATCACAAGTAACTCTTTTGATCGCAAATAGTAGTGGTATTTTTGGAGTAAGTTCTGATAGATATATTGCAGATTACTCTAAATTTTGGGCAAATGGTAGTGGTGGAAATTTTGCTCTTGGAGCCATGGAGCAAGCATACGATACACACAGTGCATCAGAAATTGCCAAGATAGGAATTGAGGCTGCTTGTGAATTTGATAAGCATTGCGAATTACCAATGAATTTACACTTAATAAAAGAGGATTTAGATAAAAAGAAAACAGAGGTAATTGAGCCTATTGTTGATAATAAATTTTGTGATAGCTGGTGTGATAATATCTCATCTTGGATAAAAAAAATTAAAGGCTATTTTAAATCATGGTATAATACGCTACTCCCTTAAGTAAATCTCCACTTTTAAAACCAAAGTGCTCTAAAACCCCTTGATATCCATATCTCAACATGTATGTAATTAGTTGGTAGTAGTTTTAACATTGGGCAGTTTCTAGAAATATAAATTTATATTTCTAAAATTGCATTATTTTCACTATCTAAAAAATCTTTTATTGACTTTTTGTATTTTTTAAATATCATATCAATTTTAGAAACTTTACAGTTTCCTACTTTTAACCATATAACTTTTAGTGGCCCTCCTCTTAAAAGAATTAGGTCGTTAAAGTCAGAGTCTTTTATAATTTGCAAGAAACAACTAGAAATGATCTCTCTCATGCACTTCGCTATATAAACTCAAGCTATGCAGTCTATTACAATAAAAAGTACAAAAGAGATGGTCACTTATGGCAGGGGAGATTTCAATCTTCATATATCACTAGTTGAGATTTATCTTTTTACACTTTTAAGATATATAGGGCAAAATCCTTTAAAAGCTGAAATTGTTAAAAAGCTTGGTGATTATGAATATATAAGTTTTAAACATTTTGTATCTGATAGCCCTCATCCATGTCTTTTAAACTCTTTTATCTATGATAGATTTGAAACAAAAAAAGAGATTGCAGAATTTTTAAATGAAGTTGTAGACCAAGAGAGTGAAGCAAAAACTTTAAAAGAGACTAGTAGTCAAAAGGTTGATGTATCAGACGAACATACCAAAGTTTTTAAACCACTTCGAGATTATTTTAACAACTTAGATGATAGAGATAAACAGATAGTTCAAGCGTATAAAGATGGATACTCACAAGGAAAGATAGCAAAAGAGATAGGTATCTCTCAACCTGCTATTTTTAAGGTAATAAAAAAGCGAAAGGATTGATCATAAGGAAAATTATCTAATATTGAAATGTTTTTTTCTATTTGTTTATAAAAAATATGATTGTGCCTTTACCACACCTTTATATATAAAACCAAATATGTTAAAATTATAAAGGAGTATTTGAAAATATTAGGCTTGAAATAGAGCTTGAAGAGTTGTTTGAAACGATGAAAATCTAAAAATAAGATTTGACTTTCAACTATTAATTAAGTATAATGTATCTACATTGTATATGACTAATTAATTTAAAAATGAAGATTATGAAAAATAAAAAAAACAGTGTTCCTGATAAGGAAATTTATACAAAAGATGAGCTAGAACTATTTGAACAAATAGAAGCAGGTAATTATGGTTCTATGCCTGAAAATGAGCTAGAAAAAGAGAAAGATTTTTATAAAAAAGTTGCCACAAATACTATCAAAAATATAACTAGAAAAAAATCTCTAAATTTAAGAGTTTATGAACAAGATATATCAAGTATCAAGAGTATAGCATTAGAAAAAGGTTTACCATATCAAACTTTTTTAGCTTCTATTATTCACCAAATAGCAACTAAACAAATCAAAGTTTAAGAAATCTAAATTCAATAAAAAAAGAGGATATTTTGTACTATTTGCAGGATTTAAACTATGTCTAAAGCAATTCAACGAGTTAAAAATATTCAAAAAAAGATCTATTTTATAGAAGAGATAAGGATGCATCTATCATAAAAACTATAAAACAAAAAGAGTTCAACCAAGCTATGCATAAATACGATAGCCATAACCGCTATAAACTTATCTATAAAATTGTATCGGCACTAAATGTATCTTTACAAATCATACTTCTTTTTATAATTTTTTCCTTAGAAATGTCTTGGTATTTATATCTTATAGGATTATTTATCGCTTATTTTCTTACTGATTTCATCAATGGTTTAGTTCATATGTATATGGATAACAATGATAATTATAACTCGATTTGGGGACCTTTTATCGCTTCTTTCCATCTTCATCATAAAACCCAGATGTATAAAAATGCCAATATTTTTATCATATATTTCAACGAATCAGGAGCTAAGTTTTGGTTGGTTCCTTATCTTCTAGTTGTTCTTTTATTTTGGGCACTTGAGATAAATTCTTTTGTTTTACTCATCTTCATTTACATAGGCATATTATCTTCTGTTGCAGAAGTATCTCACTTTCTATGTCATAACTCAAACTCAAAGTTTATAAAAAAGTTACAAAAATATAGAATTCTTTTACCGCTATCACACCATAAAAATCACCACAAATATGACAACCAAAGCTATGCTTTTTTAAATGGTACAAGTGATTTTATTATTGATAAAATTGCGAAGAAATTATATAGAGGCTATAAAAATGGTTCAGATGAACATTTTGAAAAGTATGATGGAAGTGGTACTGAAAATAGAGATTAA
>JAMOMC010000136.1 GCA_027068765.1 Campylobacterales bacterium | reverse complement strand
AAGATTTAACAGTTTTAAAAAATACTAAAAAATCTAAGATGCAGGAGATTTTAATAAATTAATAGAATAATAATGTTTGTAGAAAATCTCATAAACTGAGCAAAGGAGCTAAACCAATGAAAAATCTCTACATGATAAGACATGCAAAATCAGATTGGGAAAATGAACTGAGTGATTTTGAGAGAGGATTGAACAAAAGAGGTAAAAACAATGCTCCCATGATGGGTAAAGTTTTACACTCTCTTAAAATATCACCAGATATTATCATAACTTCTTCAGCAGTTAGAGCAAAAACGACAGCCAAGATGATTGCCAAAGAGTTGAAATATAGTGAAAAAGATATTCTTCAAAAAGATTCACTTTACTTAGCTAGTAAAGAGGAATTTTATAAAGTGATAAATAACCTAGATGATAAATACAACTCTGCTATGATTTTTAGCCACAATCCTGGTATCACAGAATTTGTAGAATCCCTCACAAACACTTACATCACAAATATACCAACATGTGGAGTATGCCATATCAAAATCGATGTACATAGTTGGTCAGATATATTTAAAGGACTAGGAGAGTTGGTGTTTTTTGACTTTCCGAAAAATCATTGAAAAAAAAGGTTATGGCTAAGGACTATTTATCAGCAACCAAACAATTTGTGTCAAAATGATGCTGTTTCATCCATGATATATCTTTTACTCTTTTGTTCTCTCATATGCCTTTATCACCGCTTTTATAAAGCTACTTCTCACTCCACCTTCCTCTAGTGCAGCATAACCTGCCGCTGTTGTACCACCAGGGCTCATGACCGCATCTTTTAAAAGTGCAGGATGATTTTCATCCAATAATGGTGAAAATCCTTCAAAAAGACCACGAACTAAAACATCTGCATCTTCTCTTTTTAAACCCTCTTTAACACCTCCATCACTCAAAGCCTCAGCAACCAAAGCTAAAAATGCTGGACCACTTCCTGCAACTGCTGTAGCGATATCTATCTCTTTTTCGCTTCCAAGCCATAAAGTTTTTCCAAAACATTGACATATCTTTATAGCTTCATCTTTAAACTCCACATCTCCACAAAGTGTACTCATAGATTTCCCATAAGATGCCGCAAGATTAGGCATAATACGAACATAATATTCTGCTTTGATACTCTCTTTTAAAGAAGATAAAGTTGTTCCTGCTAAAACTGACAAAAGAGAGTAAGCTTCTCCTTTTAATTTTTGTGATACCTCTTTTAAGACATAAGGTTTTACACAAAAAATTACATTTTTAGCCTCAATAGTACAGTAGTTCACAAGATGCACTAACTTAATATTATAAAGTTTTTCTAGCTTTTCTAGCTTTTCCAAATCCCTACCAACAACTTCAACTTCAAAATTTAGATGTGTTCCCTTTATGATAGCTTCAGCCATTTTTCCTGTGCCAATGATAGTTAACTTCATAGATACCCCACGATACTCTCTGCTACACCAAACTCTTTATGAACACTCTCATCTAAGGCAATTTGGGCTAAAAGATTCTCTTTTTTGTTTATCACTATAGGAGCTGCAAAATTGATTGTAGATTTTTTAATATCTGATGAGATTATCACTATATTGTAAACTTTTACATCTTTTAAAGTCTCAATCTTCAAAAGCTCTTTATAAAAATATGGTATATCAAAACTATACTCTCTAAGCTTTGATGGGTCAACTAAAGTAAAAGAGATATTTTCACTCTCTACTTTTGCAAAAAAATCATCTATCTTTTCAAAAAAAACTTCATCTATATTTTCAAAACCAAATATCGGTGCAACTATTTTAATTTTCATCAAATCTCCTCTTTAAATGGATTGTATCAAATATCGGCTATTTTAACAATAACTTAGATAAAATGAAATAAAAAAATCGGAGCAAGAATATGAGATTAAAAAGTTTTTTAATGCTTCTTATAACTCTTTTATTTACAGTAGGTTGTGCAGATAAAAGTCTAAAAGTTGATGAAGATTTTAACAAACCAGCAACTCACTGGTACAATAAGATTATTAAAAGTATAAAAGTAGGAGACTTAGATAAAGCTGATGACGCTTATGCATCTTTATCAAGTGAACATGTAAACTCTAAATTACAAAAAGAAGCTCTATTGATACTCGCAAATGCACATAGTGAAAAAAATGAACATATTATGGCAAGATTTTATATAGATACATATCTAACTAGATATGCACAATCTGACAATATAGAGTATCTAAAATATCTAAAACTAAAATCAAATTTTAACTCTTTAAAAAAAGCAAATAGAGACCAAAAACTCATAATCGATACAATCAAAAATGCAAATAATTATATACAAAAGTTTCCAACCTCAATATACAATCCACTTGTACACACAATGCTTACAAAACTATACCTTGCAGAGCTTTCACTAAATAGAAGTATTGCAAAGCTTTATAACAAAACAGGCAAAAAAAATGCTGCAAAGATTTATGAAGAAAAAGTATCTTCTTCATGGCTAAAAGATACACAAATTGACCTATCCAATCAAGGGATATTAGGCAAGATATTTAACTAAAATTTTATATATAGTAGGGAGAGAAAGATGCACTTAAGTAATTATGGAGATTTTCCAGAAAAATTACCTATTATCGTAGAGGATAATCTATTTTTATATCCTTTTATGATTTCACCGATATTTTTATCAGATAAGAACAACATAGAAGCAGCAAACATCGCACTCGATACAAATTCACTAGTATTGATTGTGCCATCAAAAAGCGGTTTTGAAGGCAAAAGAGACTTTAAAAGTATTTATAACTGTGGAGTTATCGGTTCAGTTATGAGAAAAGTAAAACTACCTGACAACAAAGTAAAGATACTATTTCAAGGTATTGCAAAAGGTGAGATTTTAGAGCAGCTAGGTACTAATCCTCTTAGTGCAATTGTAGGGACACTTGAGACAAAACCTCACCATAAATTAAAAGTAAATGCGGCTTTAGAAATTTTAAGAGAGAAAGTAAGAACTCTCTCAACTGCAAGTGATCTTTTTCCGCCTGATCTTTTAAAAACCATTGAAGAAAACCACGAACCAAACCGTATAATTGATCTCATATCTAGCACAATTAAACTCAAAAAAGAACAAGCTTATAAACTTTTTGTTGATACCAATTTACAAGAGAGACTTTTTACCCTCATAGAACATATAACAGAGGAGATAAATGCCCATAAACTCCAACGAGAGATAAAATCAAAAGTACACTCAAGAATTGAAAAAGTCAACAAAGAGTACTTTTTAAAAGAGCAGTTAAAACAGATTCAACAAGAACTGGGCACAGACTCCCAAAGAGATGAAGAGATAGACGAATATAGAGAAAAACTAGAAGATAAAAAACCTTTTATGAGTCAAGATGCTCACAAAGAGGTAAATAAACAGATAGATAGATTTGCAAGAATGCATCCAGACTCTGCGGATGCATCTTTGATACAAAGCTATTTAGAGTGGGTTTTAGAGATACCATTTGGAAAATTTTCCAAAAAAAAGTTAGATATTCATCAAGTTACAAAACAGCTAAATGCAGACCACTACTCTTTAGAAAAGCCTAAAGAGAGAATTGAAGAGTATTTTGCTGTAAAAGAGTTAAAACAAAAAAGAGGCATAAAAGATAAAGATAGTCAAGGGGAGATACTCTGTTTTGCAGGACCTCCAGGAGTTGGTAAAACATCTCTTGCAAACTCTATATCAAAAGCACTAAAGAGAAAACTAGTAAGAATTGCTCTTGGTGGATTAGAAGATGTAAATGAACTTCGAGGTCACAGACGAACCTATATCGGTGCAATGCCTGGAAGAATTATCCAAGGGTTAATTGAAGCGAAAGAGATGGATCCTGTTGTTGTGCTTGATGAAATTGATAAAGTCTCAAGAAGCCAAAGAGGAGATCCAACAGCTGTACTTTTAGAAATTTTAGATCCTGAGCAAAACAAAGAGTTTAGAGACTATTATCTAAATTTCAACATCGATTTAAGCCGTGTTATCTTTATAGCAACTGCAAATCAAATAGCCTATATACCTGCACCTCTTCGAGATAGAATGGAGTTTATTTTTGTAAATTCATATACACCTGATGAGAAGTATCAAATAGCTAAAAAGTATCTTTTACCACAAGAGCTTAAAAAACACGGACTTAAAAACAGCGAATTAAACATAAACAAAGCAGCACTTGAACTTCTAATATCTAACTACACAAGAGAAGCAGGTGTTAGAAATCTAAGACGAAAAATTGCCCAAGTGCTTAGAAAAGTAGCCAAAATCATACTTGAAGATAGCTCTATTTTAAAAGTCACAATCACCTCTAAAAACTTGGATGAGTTTTTAGATAAAGAGGTGTTTTCAATCAATGAAAAAGATAAAACAAACTCTGTTGGTATTGTAAATGGCTTAGCTTGGACTAGTGTTGGTGGAGATGTTTTAAAAATAGAGGCTATAAAGATAGAGGGCAAAGGAGGCATGCAACTTACAGGAAGTTTGGGTGATGTTATGAAAGAGTCTGTAAAAATTGCACAAAGTGTTGTAAAAGTTTTGATAGATAAAAAAGAGTTAGAGATAAAAAATAGCCTTATCCCAAAAAGCAAAACTGAAAAAGAAGAAAAAATTACACCAAAAGCAAGTGATATATATAGAAGATTTGATCTTCATATCCATGTACCAGAGGGTGCTACACCCAAAGATGGACCAAGTGCTGGTATAGCTATGGCAACGGCAATTGCTTCAATATTTTCAGAAAAAAAAGTGAGAGCTGATGTTGCAATGACTGGAGAGCTAACTCTTAGTGGCAAAGTTCTTCCTATCGGTGGATTAAAAGAGAAGCTTATAGCTGCTTATAAAGCTAAAATAAAAACAGCAATTATCCCCAAAAAAAATTACGATGTTGATTTAGATGATATACCTGATAGTGTAAAAGAGTCTATGGAGATTGTTGGAGTTTCTAAAATTGAAGAAGTTTTAAAGATAGCTTTGGTTTAAAAGGTGGATAAAACCACCTTTTAGAATTTAATTGACAACAGTTATATTACCATCACTACCTATAGTAAATTGATAAGTTATATTATCGTCATTATTATCTACTACGGTTGCATTAATGTCTATGGTATTGCCAGCTCCTATAATCCAAGGATTACTCACACTACCTCCTCCTACCCACTTACCACAAAAGTGATCAGCTTTAGAATCAAAATCATTCCATGCTGTTTGGTTCCAATCTGTTACTACAACAGGACTAGGGGGCATATTGTAAGCAACTTTCCAATAAACCTCTTGTATATCAGTATTTAGTCCTATTGTTATATTAGTATCATTGCTAGAGCATAATATATTATAACCATCACCTCCTGTGGCAACTGGTTTAGCTAACCCAAATACTGGTGCAACATCTACAGTAATAGTTGTACATGAAGAACTAGTTTTTGCACTCTCTTGTCCTCCACTATCAGTCACAGTTAAACATACTTCTTGCGAACCAGATGCTGGACAAACATATGTAACACTTGCACCAGAGCCTGTAATATTTGTATTTGGGCTCCAAACATATGTAGAAGTATCAACTGTTCCATCTTCTGCATCAGCACTAGTGCCCTCCAAAATTACATCTTCATCAGCAATACAAGTTGCAGAACTTGCTGTAACTGTTGCAGTTGGTGCAACATTTTCAACCTCATTTATAGTTACTTTTCCACAAGTTTTATCCGTTAAGCCATCATTATCTGTAACAAGAAGGCATACATCATGTGTTCCAACTGGAAGTGTATATCCATTTTCCACCTCTATCCCCCCAACAGTCCAAGTACGACTACTAACAGTACCATCACTATCACTACTTCCACCATCACCCAAAGTGAAACTATCAGCAACAAGTGTCTCTCCAGCCCCCAAACCAGCTATCACAGCAACTGGTGCTATACCCTTCTCACAACATTCACTACTACTGCACCCATTAAATACAGCTACAGCCGCTAACAAAACTATCGAATACTTTATCATATTCAAACTCCCTTAAATAAATTTGCTTTATTATATAATATTATTAATTAATTTAACTTTGTTTATTATAAAAATAATTTAATTTATACTTATTTAAATTGAAAATACCACATAAATGCATACATAAGCCCTGGAGTTTTAGCTATATTTTCATCCATCATAAACTCTTTTGCATCTTCAATTTTTAGATAAACTACCTCTATCTGCTCATCTTCAATTCCACCACCATTATTTACTTGAAAATTCTCATCAATTTCAGCAAAATAGAGAGTCTGTAGTCCACCCGCAAATCCAACAGCAGTATAAAAAGAGGTGATTTTTTCTATTCTTTCCAGTGGCACATCATATCCACACTCCTCCAAAATCTCCTCTTTGGTTATCTGCTTTAGTGATTTATCTTTATCAACAAGTCCAGCACAAAGCTCAACCGTCATGCCATCATCATTTCTAAAATATACAGCAGGACGAAACTGTTTTACAAGTACAAATGACTTTTTGGTTTTATGATATAACAAAACAGCGATACTATCGTGAGTCTCTACAACTTCCCAATCTCTTTTTACTCCATCTCTCTCAAAAAAAACTTTTCTAGCTTTAACATACTTTGGATCTACTAAAGGCTCTATTTTAAGAATTTTTATCATTTTATCAACACCAATGAAGCTAACCCTAAAAAGCTAAAAAAGCCAATTACATCTGTGAGAGTAGTTAATATCACCGTACTCCCCACAGCTGGATCAACATTTAATCTTTTTAAAACCAGAGGCACAACTGAGCCAAAAAACCCAGCTACAAAAAGATTTATAACCATAGAAGCTGCTATTATCCATCCTAAAAGCTCCTCTTCAAACCAGATATAAGAGATAAAACCTAAAATAATCGCAAATACAAAGCCATTTATAAGAGATAAAAAGACCTCTCTTTTTATCGTATCTTTAGAATTTTTAAGCTCAATCTCACCAAGAGCTAAACGGCGAACTGTAACTGTTAGAGTTTGAGTTCCTGCATTTCCTCCCATTGAAGCTACTATGGGCATTAAAATCGCTAAGGCTACATATGCTTGTATAGTCTCATCAAACATCTGAATGACTAAAGATGCAGCGATGGCTGTTAGAAGATTTAAAAACAGCCAAGAGCCTCTTTTTTTTGCCGCTTGTGAAAAATTTTCCTCCTCTTCTGCCTCATCATCAACACCAGCCAAGTTATAAATCTGCTCAGTAGCACTCTCTAACATAACATCATAAATGTCATCAGATGTAATCCGCCCTATCAGCTCTCCTTGCGAAGAGACAACCGGCATAACCGATAAATCATACTCTTTAAACAAATTTGCTACATCTTCTAGCTTATCACTACCTCGAATATATCTAGGTTTAAACTCATCCGTATTTCCTAAAAGCATCTCTTTATATGTTTTATTAAAATCAAATATGAGAAGATCTTCTAAAGAGATTGCAAACATCAATTTACCAAAAGTTCCTGTTATAAAAACTTGATGGATATTGTTTAACTCTCCACTATTTTTCATCTTCTTTAGCCTATCAATAGACTCTTGTATAACCTCATCATAATTAGCAGAAAATAGCTCAGTCTGCATAATAGCCCCTGCACTATCTTCATCATACTTTTTAAGCTTTTTGATATCCTCTTGATCTTCTTGGTCAAGACCAGCTAAAATCTCATCAGCTTTTTTGCTATCAATTACCCCAATATCTTGTAAAAGATCCGTCGCATCATCACTATCAAGCTCTTCAACAACCTGAACTAAATCACTTTTTGATAAGTTTTCTATAAAATCTTTAAGATACTTTTCGGGAAGCTCTAATGCAATATCACCTAAATGCTCATTTGGAATTTTTTGAAGATACCTACTAAATATCTCTTCATCTAGTTTTGCAAGTTTTTTTAAAAATTTAGCAACATCGCTATGTGAGTGTTCAGAGTGTTCAAGATCTGCTAAAAACTCTTCTATAAGTTCTGCATGATGATCTACTTCTCTCTCTTTTGTCATTTAAGACTCCTCTAGCAATTTCTCTATCTTACCTTTATACTCTTTAACTATTTTTAAAAATTCTCTTTTTTTAGCTCCACTTAATCCACTTTTTAAAACTATTTTTATCTCAGGATTTATCCATCTATCATTTAGACTTAATCCAAAATGCAGATGTGGTCCTGTACTTCTACCTGTACTTCCCATATATCCGATATGTTGCCCTGTTTTAACCCTAGCTCCTCGAACTGCATTATTAAAGCCATTTAAATGTGCATAAAGAGTCTTATAGCCTCCAGCATGTCTTATAATGATAGTCTTTCCATACCCACCTTTTGTACCCATAAATATAACTTTTCCAGCATATGCAGCATTTATTTTTGTGCCTGTAGGTCCTGCATAATCAATACCATGATGAGCTCTATATTTTTTTAAAATTGGATGCCATCTTTTATTTGTAAATCTTGATGAGACCCTTTTGTATCTACAAGGAGTTATAAAAGAGCTTGTATCAGTTTTTTTCCCAAAAGAGTCAAAATATGATCCATCTTTATCTGCAAAAAGATAGTGCTTTTTTGAACCTTTTTGTATCATAGCAGCCACTACTTTTTGTGTGCCGTAAAACTTGCCTGAGCGTCTTTTCTGCTCATAAAATACTACTACTTTATCACCTAATCTTAATTTTCTAAAGCTAATACTCTTTTTAAACATCTGTTCTAATTCAACCGAGAGCAGAAAATTACCAGTTTTACTAACTATATCTTTAGAAAAAACATCATCCAAACTTATCAAAAAACTCTTATCTTCAACTTGATATAAAATTGGCTCAACACTCATAGAGTAGCTATTGTTATTGTCTCTTATTATATGGAGCTGAAGCTCTTCATTTAGAGGTATTAAAGCTTGTATTACATTGTAATCTGCATCTCTTAAAATATGGCAAACAGATGCAAAACGAATATCACCAACAAGTTTTTCATCTTCAGAATCCATCTCATAATATAACTTCATAGGAATAAGGTTCTCTTGCAAAAATGCCAAAAGAGTCTCTCCACTTTTCCAAATCTTATCTTCAACTCTATTATCATAAAGAGTATAAGCTTGAAGGGATTGTAAAAAAACTAAGCTAATTATAAGCCATCTAATAAGTATCAAAAAAAATATCCCTTTAAAAAATTGTAAGTATAATTATACAAAATATTGCTAAAATGGTGTATAATTATTTTTTAAATTACAAAGGTTACTCAATGTTTAGATTTTTTATACCCCTTTTCCTATCAACCCTCACACTCCTAAGTGCCAATACAAACTTCTCTCCATATAGTACAACTGTTAGTGAAATTAAAAACAACTATATATATATAGACGAAAACAAAGATTTTTCCGTAGGTTCAAGTGGAATAATTTTAAGAGATTTTGATGGCACACATAAGACTATTATAGCTGTAGTTGAAGTTGTAGAGAAAAAAGGTGCATCTGCAATTTTAAAATATAAAAAATTCTCTGCCCTCAACCAAGATGCACTTCCGCAATACAGTATAACTCCAAAAAAGGGAGATGAAGTTATATTAAACTATCTTTATAATCGAGCTTTAATTATCGCTCCAAATGAAGAGAGTTTTAACTATATTAAAAAAACTCACAATAAATTCTCTTGGATACATCCAGACATCTTCGCCTCAACCTTGGCAAGAGATTACTCCCCTGCTCCAAAAAAAGATGATTTTAAAAAAGAGTGTACAGAAGATAGTTTTGCACTTTTATTTTTTATAGTTGAAGATAGTGGGTATTTTGTAGATTGCAATAGTTTTAAAATTTTGCATAAAGTAGAATTACCAAAAGATTTAAAAAATACAAAGCAGATGACCCCTTTTTACCACAGACTAAAAGAGATAAAAGGAAGAGTTTTTGGACTCATGGGTGGCAAAGGTATCCAAAATTACAATAATTACTACAAAAAACTTTTGGGTATAAAATAGTGTTAGATAAAAAAGATATAAAAGCATTTAAAAACATAGTTGGTGAAGATAATATCTATGATGATAAAGCACACCTCATAGCCTACTCCTACGATGCAACTAGAGAGAGGTATGAGCCTGATTGTGTCTTATTTCCAAAAGATGAAGCTGATGTAAGTGCTATTTTAAAATATTGCAACGAAAATCAGATAGTTATAACTCCAAGAGGTGCAGGAAGTGGGTTTACAGGTGGAGCATTGCCTGCTAAGGGAGGTATTATTTTAGCATTTGAAAAGCATATGAATAAGATTTTAGAGATAGATATGCAAAACATGTTAGCTATAGTACAACCAGGTGTTATAAATATGGATTTACAAAACAAAGCTGAAGAGTTAGGGCTTTTTTATCCTCCAGATCCTGCAAGTGAGCTCTACTCCACACTTGGTGGAAATGTAAGCGAAAATGCGGGTGGTATGAGAGCTGCAAAGTATGGAATTACCAAAGATTATGTGATGGCACTTCGTGCAGTTTTAGCAAATGGTAAAATCATAAGAGCTGGAAAAAGAACCATAAAAGATGTTGCAGGATACAATGTTGCAGGTATCTTAATAGCAAGTGAAGGAACCCTTGGAGTTATCACCGAAATAACACTAAAACTTCTACCAAAACCAAAATATGCTTCATCTTATATGGCTGTTTTTCCAAATGTAGAAGATGCCATGAACGCTGTATTTAAATCCCTTGCGAGTGGAGCAAATCCTGTTGCTATGGAGTTTATAGATGCACTCTCAATTAAAGCTATAAAAGAGAAATTAGGTGTAGAGTTACCAAAAGATGCTGGAGCACTTTTGATAGGTGATGTAGATGGAAATGTTATACAAGAGGTAGAGTTTCAACTTGGTATTTTGCAAAAATCTTTTGAAGAAAATGGCTTGGTAGAGTTTAAAATAGCAAAAGAGAAAAAAGATAGAGAAAAGATCTGGTATGCTAGACGAAATGTATCTCAATGTGTCACAATCTACGGAAGCAAAAAATTAAATGAAGATATATCAGTTCCAAGATCCAAACTACCAAAAGCACTAAATGAAATCTATAAAATAGGTGAAAAATATGGCTTTAAAGTTCCATGTTTTGGACATGCAGGAGATGGAAATATACATGTAAATGTAATGGTAGATGGTAGTGATAAAAAAGAGTTAGAAGATGGACACAAAGCGATAGAAGAGATTTTTAAATTAGTTGTAAAAATGGGTGGAACTCTTAGTGGAGAACATGGGATCGGGCTTAGTAAAGCTCCTTTTATGGATATTGCATTTAATGATGATGAACTTGAACTTTTCAAAAAAATCAAAAAAGCATTTGACCCGAACAATATACTAAATCCGTCCAAGATGGGGTTATGAGACCTAAACGAGCTTTAAAAAGATCTTTAAAAGAGTATTTTATCGACCATAATCTACTTCATTATGCATCTTCACTTAGTTTTCATACTGTTTTAGCACTAATTCCTATACTTCTTATATCTTTGTATGTATTTACAAAGTTACCAAATTTTGATGAGTACTATCTTAAAATAAAAAAGTTTATATTTGACTCACTACTACCAATTCACCACGATGGAGTTTTTGAAAATATAGATAAATTTATGCAAAATACATCAGGTCTTGGAATCATAGGCATCGTTTTTGTGCTTTATGTATCGATAATGTTTTTTGATGACTTTGAATATGTGATAAATAAAATTTTTAAAAAGCCTCCAAGAGGATTTTTTCACTCAATCTCCATATATTTAGCCCTCACACTTATAATGCCTTTAGGGCTTCTTTTATCTATCTTCTTGGGCATAAAAGCAAGTGTACTCATGGCTAGTTACGAATATACAAACTGGATAGATATAATCTCTCTCTCCTCTTATCTTGTTATCTGGATAGCATTTTGCATAATCTACTACATCTCTCCAAACGCAAAAGTTTATATAAAAAGTGCAATCTCTAGTGCTTTTGTAAGCTCACTCGTCTGGTATATCTCAAAAACAGTTTTTGTATATTATGTCACTATAAATAAAACTTATACTACTATCTATGGCTCATTTAGCACAATTATGTTCTTTTTTATATGGATTTATGTCTCTTGGATTATCTTTTTGTATGGTGCAAAACTCTGCTACTATCTAAACGAGAAAGAAAAATACCAAGTTAAGCCCAAGAAGAAAGAAGATGAAGCGTTTATAAAATATAGCGAAAAATGAAAAAACAAGATAAAGAGTTAAAAACCAAAATGGAGTTTTAAACATAAAAATTTCACCCTCCCTTGAAAATAACCAAAGCAAAACACCATCCAACAAATCCCCAAATCCAACTATATGCAAAAACATCTCTAAAGGATAAAAGATTGAGAAAAGCATAGTTAAAAAAGTAGAGTAAAGCTGATGAAATGTAAAGATAGGAAAGATATAATTTACAACAGGAATCATAGTGATATAAACCCAAAAATTTAAAAGCAGAAATATCTGCCAATTTTTCAGATGAGAAAAGTGGATTAAAAACAGATAGATATAAAAAACCCCACTAACAGAAAACCAAAACCCAATAGAAAATAAAAACTCTGGGATAAGTGCTAAAATAAGTAAAATAGTAACAAAAAGAACTTCAAATGAGACAATTTTAAAAGATCTATGGTAAAGAAAAAAACCAACTGCCATCATAACAAACGACCTCACAACCGACGGTACATACCCAAGAAGTGACAAATAAGCAAACAAAAGAGCCAAAATCAAAATTGTCAAATCAAACTTTATATTTCGATAAGGAAAGTAGCGATTTTGAAAAAAAATATAAACATTTTTAAAAAGAAAATACAAAATAGTAAACAAAACCCCAAGATGAAATCCACTAATAGCGATTAAGTGAGAAATACCCAAAAACGAAACATCTTCTCTCAAATCTTTAGAGATAGGATCTGCCAAAAAGAGTGCTAAAAAAAGCTCTTTCATCTTTGCATCTTCATGCTGATTTGCGATATAAGAGGAGATCTTATCTTTAAATTTTATCTCTTTTTCGTGAAGTTTTATACCATATGAAGGAGCATAAAATCCACTTAAAAATGATTTAAAATCTATCTTTTCAGTGATAATCCCAATAGAGATCTCACGAGCATTTATATCTCTTAAATCTTCATAATTTGTCGTAAAAAAACTATATCCATCAACACTTTTCACTTTTAAGACAAAATAACTACGACCTGTTTTTTTACTAACTTTTTTATACTGTTTTAAAATTTTTGCATCTGTTGTATAAAATTTTGAAGCAGTAACCTCTTTGAAAAGAGTATATTTTTGATAGAGATTAAAAGAGAAAACAAGCACCATCAAAAAAGCAAAAACAGAAACCTCTTTATAATTATCAAAAAGATTTAATTCAAATGGCTTATCTCTCACCTAAATAGGAGGCATGTTGAAGTTTGAATTTTTTGCATTTAAATCTGCATCTTCATAAACTATCTCAACAGGAATACTCCCTTTATCAACAAACCTTGTAAATCTTTTTTGAAAAACTATATTTGCCACACCAACAGGACCACTTCTGTTTTTTCCTATTATGAGTTCAGCTTCCTCTTCTGGTTTTTCAAAAAAGGCACTTTTATACTCCTGACCCTCTGCTTTTGCTTTTTTCTCTTTCTCTTTCTCTTCACGAATTCTATAAACATCATCACGATAGACAAACAAAATGATATCTGCGTCTTGTTCAATACTTCCAGACTCCCTAATATCACTAAGCATTGGTCTTTTATCATGGCGACTTTCAACTCCACGATTAAGCTGGGAGAGTGCGACTATAGGCATATTTAACTCTCTTGCTAAAAGTTTTAATCCTCGACTTATCTCTGAAACTTCTAAGTGTCTATCTTTTCCACTAGTTCCACTCATAAGTTGAAGATAATCTACAATCATTATGGCAATCTCTGGATGTTGCATCTTTAATTTTCTTAGTTTACTTCTCATTTGGTTGATATTTATCAAACTATCATCATCTACAAAAAGTTTTTGATGACTCATCTCATCAGATGCACGAGTAAGATCTGACCACTGTTCATCACTCATATCACCAACTTTTAAACTTTGAAGTGGTATAGAAGTCTTAGCACTAAGCATTCTAGTCATAAGCTCCTCCGCAGGCATTTCAAGTGAGAATATAGCAACACCTTTACCATCATCTAAAGCTTTTTGAGCCATGTTTAAAACTAAAGAAGTTTTTCCCATAGCAGGACGAGCAGCAACGATGATGAGTTGACCTTCTGTGAAACCTGCTGTATGTTCATTTAACTCACGAAATCCTGTATCAACACCAATAATTCCATTGTTTCCTCTTTTTTTCATCTCATGTATGTGTTTTATCGTTGCACTAACCATCTCAGGGGAGTCACGAAACTCTTTTGTTGTAGCATCTAAAGAGATTTCATAAAGCTTTTTTTGAATCACATCAAGAACATCATCACTTGGCAAATCTTGATCTACTGCAACCTCTTTTATCTTTGTTGTGAGTTTTACAAGCTCTCTTTTAATAGACTTCTCTTTTATCTCATCGATATAAGCAGCTGAATTTGAGAGTGGACTTGAAGAGATAACCTCTAAAAAAATATCTTCGTTATATCTCTCATTTTGAAGTAACCTTTTTTTTAAAAACTCCTCATCAATTGGCTGATCTTCTCTCTCTAACTCACCCATAGCTTCAAAAATATTACGATGGTGTGGAAGATAAAAATCTCTTGATTTAATTTTTGCAGCAACCTCTTCATATAAAGATGGCTCAAAAAGAATTGAGCTTAAAACTGCTCTTTCGATATTTAAATTATGAAGGGTATTTTCACTCATTTTCTGCCTCTTTTGCCGCAATCTCTACCTCTTTTATAAACCTATCAACTAAATCTTTCTCATCAAGTTTTGCAACAACTTCACCTTTTCTCATAATCAAACCTTTTCCTTTTCCATATGCGATAGCAACATCCGCACTCTTTGCCTCTCCTATTGCATTTACAACACAACCCATAACAGAAACATCTAAAGGAGTTTTTATATGTTTTGTTCTCTCTTCAACTTCAGCTACCGCCTTAACCAAATCAGCCTCCAATCTCCCACAAGTTGGACAAGAGATGATATTTAACCCCTCTTTTAAAACTCCTGCATCTTTTAATATAGCTTTGCCAACTTCTATCTCTTTTTCAAGCTCTCCTGTGATGGAGATTCTCATAGTATCTCCAATGCCATCAAGCAAAAGTGAACCAAGAGCTATTGAAGATTTGATAGTAGAGTGAAACAAAGTCCCAGCTTCAGTAACTCCTAGATGAAAAGGATAAGGGGTTAATGGACGAAGCTCCCTGTAAGCCTGAACTGTTCGCCCAACATCACTAGCTTTTAAAGAAATTTTAATATCTTCAAACCCTAAATCTTCAAGATATTTGATATTGTAAATCGCAGACTCAACCATCCCTTTGGCACTTTGTCCATATCTGTTTTCAAACTGCTTCTCTAAACTTCCACTATTTACACCAATTCTTATAGGTATATTTTGATCCAAACAAGCTTTTACAACCTCTGCAACTCTCTTTTTATCACCAATATTCCCAGGATTGATACGAATACAATCTACACTCTCACTCGCAATCAAAGCCAATTTATAATTAAAATGAATATCCGCAACTAAAGGAAGAGAGATCTTCTCTTTTATCTCTTTTAAAGCTTTCGCAGCAGCTTCATCAACAACTGCAACACGAACGATATCACACCCTGCAAAATGCAATCTTCTTATCTGCTCTATCGTTGCATCTATATCTTCGGTTTTTGAAAATGTCATTGATTGAACAGAGATAGGAGCATCTCCACCAACTGCAACATCACCTACATAAATTTTCTTGGTTGGGTATCTTTTTATCATAGTGGATTGTACTAAAATATAACTTATTTGACTAACTATTTTATACTAATACTAAATCATAATGAGATAAACACTTCACAAATAATATTTTAAATTTTCTCTTTGTTTATTCCACGACTTATGGTGTGATAAAAATCTCAGACTCTTTTTACTTTTACTATTTTTATGTATGAGTTTGAGATATAATATTTTGTTTTATTTTTGTAGATGAAGTTTGTGGATTATAAGTAACTTGAATTATTTTTTTTCCTTTTAATTTAAGATATTTTTCCACTGCAATATTATGTGATTTATTTCCCCAATCCTCTCCAATAACAAAAACATCTACACCTAACTCTTTACAAGCTGATACATATTCAAGCTCATGATATGCTCGTACATCATCTACACATTTTAAAGCTTTGAGCATTTCCATTCTTTGATTTAGTGGAATAACAGGAACATTTGGTTTATAAGAGTTTACTACTTCATCAGAAGCAACGCCCACAACAAAAATATCACCCAATGTTTTACAATATTCCAACAAAGCTAAATGACCTACATGTAACAAATCAAAAGTACCAACAGTATATACAATCATAATTTAATCTCCTTTAGTACATAACTGACTTTGCACACAATATTTAATTGTTCAAAACTCTTTTTATGACATTTAAAGCACAGCAGAGTTATCAAATATTATTAAACTTATCTTTTTAGATAAAATGAGAAAGCATTCACTATGGGTTATAGTATATGAGGTCAGTTAGTAATATGATTTATGCTACAATACCATTCTTATGCTAAATACCTTGTATCATTCAAAATTCATTTATCCCAAAGGATTTCATTTATGTCAAAAGAAAACTCTAAAACTATAAAGATGCAACAACCAACAATTTTATCTTATGTAAATGATTTACCAAATCTTTTATCACTTTTAGGATTAGCTTGTACACTCCTAGCTATCTATTTCAGTGTTATAGGTCTTTATAAAGCAGCCATGATTGGTATGGTTTGGGCTGTTGCTTTTGATTGGGCTGATGGATTAGTAGCTAGAAGATTAAAGGGTAGAACTACTAATGATGCTAAATTTGGTGGGCAACTTGATATTGTAATCGATATAATAAGTTATGGGGTAACTCCTGCTATTTTACTTTTAAGTTATGGTAGTTTTGAACCTATATATCTGATAGGAGCATTTATAATGTTAGCAACAGCGGCTATTCGACTCAGTTATTTTAGCACTTATGGGTTAGCAGGTGGCACAAAATATACAGGACTTGCTCTTGATAATAATAGTTTAATTTTGGTTTTTGTATTTTTATTTGAAGGCTTCTTTACTCATGGGACTTTTTCTATAGTTTTGTATATTAGTGGAGTTGGACTAGCTATTTTAAATGTATCTGAAATTAAAACACCCAAGCTTTCAGGAAACCCTAGAAATGTTTATCTACTTGGAGCTTATACTCTTGGAATTACAACTATTTACGGCTTACAACTTATATAAAAATTAATTAAAAAAAGGCATCAAGCTTTAAATCGACTATATTCATGTTATGATTGATTGATAAGCATGGAAACTTAGAATCTATGGGATTTTTGAAAATTTTTAAAACTCATCTAATAATTTTAAGTTTTCGGCACAAAGTTTTTGCCAAGAGCTATCATTTACAATCTCACCACACTTCATAAAAAACTCTTTAGCCTCACTTTTTTTACCAATTTTTAAACTAAGCTCCCCTGCGATATAAAGTACATTTGCTCTTTGTTCATCACTCAATTTTATATATAGAAGTTTTAAATCCTCTTTAAGTGCCTTATCGTACAATTTTAGACGCTTTAGTGCATTGATGTAGTCTAACTCTACCCTTGGTGAGTAACTGCTTATTTTATGTGCTTTTTGTAGCTCTATAATCTTTTTTGCATATGTTAAAATTAGAGTATCATTTTTCCTGTTTTTAGCATATCGAAGAACTTTTACAAAAAGATCAATATTTTTAATATTTTTAGGATAAAGTTTTTCAGCTTTTATAACTTCTCTAAGCATCATCTCATCATAATCTTGTAAATTATAGTATGCTTTTGCTTTTTGATAGACTATATCTTGATATTTTTTTGTCTTTAAAACATCACTAAGTTTCTCTATATCTTCTCCAAGCATAATCACTTTTTTATTTTCATCAAGTCTACTGTGGGCTTGTAAAGCTTTATACATCCACTCTAATTTTTTTGCTAAATTTTTATCTTTTAAATATTTGCTACTCAAATCTAATGCATCTTTATATTTTGCACTTCTCATCAAGCACTCAAAAAACTTCGGCTCAAACTTCTCTTCTACTTTAGCATTGTACTCTTGTTTTAGATAAATTGCATCTTTGCATTTATCATTTTTCAAATCTATACTTATCTTTTTTTGAGCTGCAAAACTTAAAAACTTATCTATTTTATTTGCTTTTAACTCTTTTTCAATTTTAAAAAGTTTATCATAATCCTTTGCTTCAACTAGCATCTGTGCTTTTTCAACAAGTGCCTTTTTATAAATTGGATCATCTGGATATTTTGCCAATATAGTATCAATATTTGCCATTTTTTTAACCAAATCTTTCTCATCAACATCAAATACAATTTTATCTAACCTATTTTCAACAAACTCTACATAACTACCATTTGGATAATCTAACAAATATTGTCTATAAAGCCCAATAGCTCCATGTTTTTTCCCACTTAGTTCAAACCAGTAAGATATATCTTTTTGTAAACTCTGTCGAAATTCTCTATCATCTTTCTCACTCAAAAGTATCCCTGCTATATTAATCGCTAAATCATACTCTTTAGCTTCAGCAAATCTCTTTGCAAACTCATATGATTTTTGCGAATATTTTTTAACATATAACTCATTTGCCTCTACAACTTTTTTATAAAATTTACCCGCTAGTTTAGCTTGAAAAATATCAAGATACTTATCAGTTAGTTTTGAAGCAACATCAGATGCAATAGTCACATCTTTTGTGTTGTAAAGTACATCTTTGTATATTTCTAGTGCTTCAGATCTTCTTTTTCGATTTTCATAAATTCTATCTGCTTTATAAATTTGTGCAAGTTTTGCAAATTTACTATCATAAAACTCATCTTTTAATATATTACTATATTCATTTGCTTTATTTATATATCCTAATTTATAATATGTTTTAGATATATACATCAAAACTTCTGGCAAATTTTTACTTGAAGGATTTTCATCAATCCACTCTTTTGCTAAATCTACCAACCTATCTGTATCTATATCTGACTCTTTATCACTCTCCCAAGCAATTGCATCCATTGACCTTAATTTAAAAAGCTTTGCCTCTTCAAAAAAAACACTATTTTCTTTATCAAGAAGCATATCAGATAAATCGATAGCTTTTTGATAATTTTTCTTCAAATATTGCTCTTTTATTCGACTAAGAGTCAAAGCATCATTTTTTTGAAGAATTGGCAAAGCATTTAAATCTAGGGAGCCAACATAAGGGAATTCTCTATTTGAAAATGTAATATCAAAATCTATTCCATCTCTTTGGGTCTGTTTTAAAAACTCTGCATCATTTTTATATACTGTTATAATCCAATGTCTATATCTTGGTTTTGTATTTAACTTTATAATATTTGTAGTTATAAAATCATCTTGTAGAGATTGAAGTTTTATTTTATGATTTGGTATGATTTGAATTTTATTTTCAAAAGAGTTTAATGAAAAATTATTAGTTTTTTTTGATATATTTTTAGTTATATTTTTTGAAAATTCACAAACAACTATATCCCTAAAATCTCTCATTTTTATCTCACATAAAAATGCTTTTTCATCTTTTATATGAAGTAAGGAAAAAAATTTATTATTATCTTTAACTTCATTCAAGGTTAATGAAGCAGAATATGCATAAACAGACAATAGAATTAAATATATTAAACTTCTCATAAGAGAAATTATATCATAAGGAGATAAAGAGCAGAGCTACCTACTCTTTAATCTAATATTAAAAGCCACTAGCCTTCACATAATTAGTAATAACCTCTAGTAAAGGTCCTACAAAGAATATTGCAAGAAAAGTCAAAAAACCTGCAAAACCTATAATCGATTTTAATGCAGTTGATGCATTTTTCATATAAATCGTACCATCTTGTTGAGTGGGCTCTCTCAAAAACATATATACAACAAGCTTTAGATAATAATATACAGATATAGCACTATTTATAGCCATGATTATAGCAAGTACATAAAACTCTGAATTCACAGCAGCACTCATGATATACAATTTTCCCCAAAATAGTGAAAATGGAGGAAGACCAGCAAGAGAGAACATAAACATCGCCATAAGTACTGCACCAATTGGCATAATTTTTACCATTCCAGAAAATTTTTCATATGGATGATCATAGCCTGTATCACCCCAAAATTCATTCCCTTTATGTCTAGAAACCCAAAGCATAGTAAAAGCACCTAAGTTTGCAAAAGTAAAAAGTACCCAGTAAAAAAACAGAGCACTATAAGCTTCAGTAGTACCGATTAAAATAGCAGCCATCGCAAAACCTGCATGAGAGATTGAGCTGTAAGCTAGCATCCTCTTTACACTCTCTTGAACCAATGCCATTATATTTGTAGCTGTCATTGTAACCACTGCAACTACCCATAAGATATTTTGAACCCAAACAATCTCAGCAGAGACAAAAATATCAAAAAATCTCAAAGCTACAACAAAAGCTGCTATTTTTGGAACAACAGACATATATCCAGCAAGTGCGGCACTCGCACCCTCATAAACATCAGGAACCCAAGTTTGAAATGGAACCATTGATAGCTTAAATCCAAGGGCTGCTAACATAAATACAACAGCAAGAAAAACACCCCAAATAGGTTCAAAATCTCTAGCGATTAAAACTTGCTCAATTTTATGTAGCTCAACACTTCCAGTAAGTGCATAAAGAACTAAAGAGCCAAAAGCATAAAATCCTGATGCTAATGCACCCATTGTAAAGTATTTTACAGCTGCTTCAAATGATTTTTCTCTATTATGCATAGCTATTAGAGCATACAAAGCTAAACTAGATGTTTCTAATCCTATAAAAATCAAGATAAGATTATCAGAAGCTACCATAAATTGGAAACCAGCAATCATAAACAAAAAGAGTGCAAAAAACTCAGGAAAAGAGAACTCATGAAATCTCTTTGAAGAGAGTGCTAGAGGTATAAAAAGAGCAGATGCAGTAAGTATAATAATCTGTGTAAGTGTTGCTATACCATCAATTAACATCACATCAAAGAAACCTCTCTCTCCTCCATTATATGCGATAACTGATCCTAGACTTAAAAGAATAAAAAGTAAACTCACCATAACATAAAAACTTTTTGATAAGTTTTTTGTAATCAAATCAATAATAATTATTGTCAATGCTCCAATAACAGTAATTGACATTGGAATTAATGATGGAAGATTTAATGCCTCTAAATCAAACGAAATTGGCTCTATCATTATTTTTCCTCCCCTATAGTTGTTGCTTTTTTAAGTAAATCTTTTGCATCTTGAGTTACTGCTTTTTGCTCCATATTTTGAAGCATATGTTTTACACTGTTGTCTATTGGATCAAGAATTGGTTTTGGATAAACACCAAGTGCTATAACTAAAAAGACCAATGGGGCAAGAGCGGTTATCTCCTGCTTTGTAAGATCTGGAAGATTTCTATTTTTCTCATTTGTAATCTCTCCAAAAAATGACCTCTTATAAAGCGTCAACATATAAACAGCACCTAATATGATAGTAGACCCAGCGATTGCTGTCATAACTGGTGATATTTTATAAAAACCTAAAAGTGCCAAAAATTCTCCAACAAAACCAATTGTTAAAGGCAATCCAACAGATGCCATCAGCATAATTCCATAAACTGTAGCAAAGCGAGGCATTGAAGATGCTAATCCTCCATACTCACTCATCATCTTAGTCTTTCTTCTATCATAGATTACACCAACAAGCATAAACAAAGCTCCAGAGACAATACCATGTGAAATCATTAAAAAGATTGAACCTGTTATACCTTCAGAGTTCATAGCAAATGTCCCAAGAATAATAACACCCATGTGTGAAATAGAACTATAAGCAATAACCTGCTTCATATCTTCTTGAGCATATGCAATCATTGCAGTATAAACAATCATAATAAGTGACAAAATAGCAATTGGAACTATAAAATAAACAGATGCATCTGGAACCATAGGAAGTGAAAATCTTACAAATCCGTAAGTACCCATCTTTAAAAGTACAGCAGCTAGTAAAACCGAACCAATAGTTGGTGCTTGACCGTGTGCATATGGAAGCCAAGTATGAAAAGGAAACATAGGTACTTTAACAGCAAATCCTAGGAAAAATGCTCCAAATATCCAAAGTTGTGCCTCAAAAGGGATACGAAGAGCTTGCCAATCAGCGATAGAGAAGCTCCATACTCCAGTAGCTTGCTGATTTAAATAAGCAAAGTATAAAATACCAACAAGCATAAAGAGTGAACCAGCAAAAGTATAAAGGAAAAACTTCACCGCTGCATAAATTCTAAGTTTAGCACCCCAAGCTCCAATGATATAAAACATCGGTATAAGTGAAATTTCCCAAAAGATATAAAATAAAATAACATCAAGTGAAGCAAACACACCAATCATTGTCATCTCTAAAAACAACACTGAGATAATAAGATTTTTAATATTATCCTTAATTGTCAACCCAATAATAGCAATCATCGTCATAAATGTACTAAGCACTATCAAAAAGAGTGATATACCATCAACTCCTAAAGAGTAATTTATACCAAATTGTGAAATTATAGGCACATGCTCTAAAAATTGGTAACCTGGATTTGAGTTATCAAATCCTAACCATAAAAAGAGGGATAAGAAAAAGACAATGGCAGTAACTGCTATACCATAAGCTCGAATCGCCCCTTTATCTATAAAAAATCCAAGCAATCCTGCGAGTGCTGGAAAAAATATCAAAAGTGTTAATAATGAATCCATACCATAAGCTCCTTATATACCAATCTTAAATATTGCGGCTATCAATAGCACAACTAAACCTGCAACCATCCATTTAAGGTTAGTACTTAGATTACCACTTTGCATTTTTCTACTCTTATCGCCCGTTGCATATATAAATCCAGCAATAAAATCAACAGTTGCATCAACAACTTTTAAATCTAGTTTTTCCCAAGCAAACTTTGACATATTCTTATAAGGAACACATATCTTCTCTTCATAAAACTTTGGAATATAGTATTGATTTGAGAGCAAATCATAAACTCCAAGTTTTTTAAAGAAGTCATCAAAATCACCTCTTGAAAATTTAACAATTGCCAATAAAATACCACCTATCGCAATTCCAAGTGTTATAACAACTAAAAAGATAAAAGTAAATGTACTAACATGTGGATAATACTCAGGAAGTATTCCATCAACATACTTCATAAATGAATGTTCGCTAAAACCTGCTACCACTGCCAATATTGCTAATGGTATCATAGTAGCTAAGACAAACTTATAAGCCTCATGAGGATGCTTTTCTTCTTTATCGTATTTCTCTTTACCAAAAAACACAAGCATAATAAGTCTAAAACTATAATATGCAGTCATACCTGCACCAATCCAAAGAAGAAGCCATAAAAAGTAGTGATTTTGAGAAAATGCCGTCTCTAATATCTTATCTTTTGAAAAGAACCCTGCCAATGGCCAAATACCAGCAAGAGCTAAAGATGCAACACTCATAATACCCATAGTCCAAGGCATAACCTTACCTAAGCCTCCCATTTTATTGATATGTCTCTCATCACCCATAGCATGCATAACATTACCAGCACCCAAAAATAGAACCGATTTAAAAAATGCATGCATCATCAAATGAAATAGAGCAATCCAATATGCACCAAGTCCCGCCGCCACAAACATATAACCTAGTTGAGAGAGAGTGGAATAAGCGATAATTCTTTTAAGCTCCGTATTTACAAGTGCCATAGATGCCGCAAAAATAGCAACAAAAGCACCAAGACAAGCTATAAAATAACCCACATTTGGTATAAGAGCATAAATCTCATGACTTCTTACAATCAGATAAACACCAGCTGTTACCATCGTAGCTGCATGAATTAGTGCTGAAACTGGAGTTGGTCCCTCCATCGCATTTGCAAGCCAAGTATGAAGTGGAAATTGTGCTGATTTACCCATAGCTCCTATAAACAAGAAGATACCAATTAATGTAATTGTTCCTGTACTTAAAGTTCCAATGTTTGCAAAAACAGTATCATAATTTAAACTTCCAAGATTCCAATAAATCATAAAAATACCAATAAGCATTCCAAGATCTGCTATTCTATTCATTACAAATGCTTCATTTGCAGCATATGCAGGAGAGATAGCTGGATTTACAGAAGTACTTACATCAGGTTTGTGATACCAATGACTAATAAGAAGCCAAGAACAAAGTCCAACTCCTTCCCATCCAATAAACAATCCTAAAAAGTTATCACTCATAACAAGTATCATCATAGAAAACACAAATGCAGAGAGATATGAAAAATACCTATTAAACCCTTTATCGTGTTCCATATAACCAATTGAATAGATATGAACCAACATTGAAACAGTAGTAACAGTTACCATCATAATGGCCGAAACTGGATCTACTAAAAATCCAAAGTCTATATTGATACTTCCAGCGGCTATCCAATCCATCATCCTTACATGAACAACATTTGAAGTATCTACATTCATAATTAAAATTATCGATGCAACCCAAGATGCAAAAAGAAGTCCACTTGTTGCTAGCCCTGTTATGAGATTTTTTGGTCTATCTCCAAATAGTGCTGCAAAAAGTGAACCAACAAGTGGTGCAAAAAGTGCTATATATAAATATACTTCCATCCCTTATCCTTTCATCAATTGCATAGAGTCTAAATCAATAGTTCCTGTTCTTTTGTACCATAATATCAAAAGCCCCAAACCAACTGCAACTTCGCTAGCAGCAACTGCAATGATAAAAAATGCAAACATTTGACCAGTTAAATCTCCATAAAACTTAGCTACAGCCACAAAACCAATATTTACCGAATTTAGCAATATCTCTGTTGAGAAAAAGAGCAAAAGAAGATTTTTTCGTCTTATCACTCCTACTAAACCTATTACAAATAGTATACTAGATACAACTAAATAGTGTGTAAGTGTTATCATTTGCTCTCCCTTATATCAAACTCTTCTTTTAAAATTTTTTCATCCTCTTCTTCTAAAGTTATACTAGAATCCATTCTTTTACTAGCTAAAATAATACCAACAATCATAGCAACCAAAAGCATAACAGCTGCTAATTCAAACTGAACAAGATACTTTGTAAAAAGTATTATACCAACTGCTTGAGGATTATTTGCACCTGCAATTAAATCTTGTGAAAGAGATGCATCTAACATAAGTTTTTCTGACATAAAAGGGGCAGAAATCATAATAACAATCAATACCGCACTTAAAATCCATAACCCATAAATTATCTTAGAATTTTGAATATTTTCTTTTACATCTTGAGTTGTATCAAAAAACATCATACCAAAAGCATAAAGAGCCATAACAGCTCCAGTATATACTATGATTTGAACAACTCCTAAAAAATCAGCATCTAAAAGAAAGAAAAAGCCTGATATTAATATCATGCCAGCAGCCAATGCACTCATCGCATAGAGTGCATTTTTACTTAACACTACGATAAGGAACATCGCAATTGTTAAACCAGAAAAAAGATAAAACGCTATCAATTCATACATCATAAGCCCTTAATACGCCAGAGGAGTTTTTTTAACATTATCATCAGCATTATCACTTAATGCACCAAAACCAGGATATTGCTCTTGCTTGCCTGCTTTAAATATATCCATAGGAGTTACAAGCTCAGACATCGAAGTAAAATGTGCTCTTTGCTCACTCACATTTTCATAATCTTGACCGTGAGTAATTGCAAGCTCAGGACAAACTTCTGCACAATAACCACAATAGATACAACGACCCAAGTTAATAGTATATCCTCTAACTACTTTTCGCCCTTTACTTCCATACTTTGTATCTATCTGTATACAATTTGCTATACAGATTTTCTCACAAAGTCCACAACCAATACAAGCTTGATTTCCACTCTCAACAAGCCTTTTTATCTCATGAAGAGCTCTATATCTTGGACTAATTGGAAGTTTCTCAAGAGGATACAAAATAGTATGTGAGTTTCCTCTTTTTATCATCTCTCTAAAAACTACCCAAAGTCCCACAAAGAGCTCACCTTTAAATGTTCTTTTCATAACTCTTTTAAACTTATCTGACCATAAAGTTGGTGTCTCATCTATTTCGATATATTTGTAATCTGCCGATACATTTCTATTATTATAATTTGTAAAATCCATCATATATCCCTTATATTGCCATTATAACTAAGCCAGTTATTAAAATGTTAACAAGTGCCAACGGCATAAGCACTTTCCAACATAACCACATAATCTGATCAGGTCTCACATGAGGCCAAGCCGCTCTTACCCACATAAAGAAAAAGATAATTGCTATAACTTTTAAAATTATAGCAATTCCACCAGGGATAAACCATAAATCATTAAAACCACCTAAAAACACTAGCGCAGTTACAAAAGCTACTGTAAACATATTTGCATACTCACCAATTGCAAAAAGTCCCCATCTAATTCCAGAGTATTCAGTCGCATAACCAGTGATAATCTCAGCTTCGTGTTCCAATAAATCAAATGGAGTTCTATTTGTCTCAGCATAACCAGCTATCATAAACATCACAAAAGCAACAGGCTGAAAAACAACCAACCAAAAACCATCTTGGTAATTATTTATATCAATCAAAGATAATGATCCAACCATCATAAGTGGAGCGATAAGTGATAAACCTGTAATAACTTCAAAAGATAGTATCTGTATAACAGTTCTAGCAGCTCCTAAAAGTGACCATTTATTGTTAGATGCCATTCCAGCTAAAAGTGGAGCATACATTCCAGTTGCCATAACACCCATAACAAAAAGTACACCAACATTAATATCAGAGACAATTGGACGAACTACATAATCTGTAAAAGGAATTGTAAATTCAGGTAAAAATGGTACAGCCGCCATCGCTATAAATGCAGATGCTGCTGCTATAACAGGAGCTATCATAAAGATAGGCTTCACTGCATTTTGAGGCACAATATCCTCTTTTGTAAAGAGTTTTATACCATCCGCCGCAACTTGTAAAAGCCCAACAGGCCCAACATGCGTAGGTCCTAATCTTCTTTGCATAAATGCCAACACTTTTCTCTCAAAATATGTCGTAATTCCTGCAAGTGCCGAAAATACTGTCAAGATAACGATAATCTTTATAATCGTCTCTATAATGTAAGAAACTTCCATTTTACACCTTCCTTATTGTTGCTGAATTAAATCTAGAACCATCTTTGAAAATACTCTCACAATCTAGTCCTTTATCAAATGTACCAAGATAAACTATCTCACTATCAAGCTGTGAATCTAACTCTAACTTTGCCAAAATCAAACCACTCTCATTTTTTACCTCTACCTCGTCACCCTCTTTTAAATTTGCATTTTCCAAAAATAAAGAACTCACATAAACTGAGGCACTAGTTTTTAACTGCTTAGCTTTATTTGTAAAATAGCTAAATTGATTGATAGGATTAGATTTATATACTATTTGACCTTCAACTTTTTCTACTTTTTTAAGCTCCAAAAGCTCATTTGAGGCTTTTAAATCTTTAATACTCAAAAGATAACCTCTAATCTCATTTGCACCATTATCAAAAAAGTTTGGCATTAAATCAAACTCTAAAGGCTCATAACCTTTTGCTTTTGGAAACTTAGTTGTATAATTTATAGTATCACGCTCATTAAACCCAAGTGCATTTGCCAAATCATTTAAAACAAAACCACTATAAGCTAAAGCTGCATTTGTTGGAACTACTCTCTTATCAAGATTTGTAAATGTTCCCTCTTGCTGATTTAAAGCTGGCATATCCAAATCACCATCTCCTAAAGAGCTAAGAGTAAAATCTCCACAAGCATTATAACCTAATACTTTTGAACCCTCTTTTGCATCTAAGCTACAGATAAGTGAGACTCCTAAAGTGTTTGTTTGTGAAGGAATAATTGTTACAGTAAATGGTGTAAATCTATCTATAAGACCTACTAATTTTGCTAAGTTTTTAGCCTCTTTATGTCTATATAAATCCTCTCCAACAATTAGAGAAAAAGTATCTTTTTTAGCAAGCATCTTCTCCATAAGCTTATCAAAATCTTCTGGTAAATTTATATTCTGCTTATCATATTTTGAAACTATATTTTGAATCTCTTTTGGAAGTTTTGATGACTCTTCACCAAGAGAGGAAAAGTACTCCAATATAAATGCCAATACATGCTCCTCACTACCAACTTCAGGCTTAACACTTAAGATAGTTTTTGCAAATGTATCAACCACCTTATCACCAAGCGGATGAAAATATATACCTGAACCTTTATTCATCTTTAAGGCATTATTAAAAGCAAATCCAACTGCCGGTGCATCGTATCTTAGAGAAGTTCCAACTGAGACTACAAAGTTAGATGCTTTTATAGTTTTTAAATCTCCACTATATAGACTTTTTCCACTAGCTTTTTTATAAGAGTTTAAAAACTCTTGATAATACAAAGCATCGTCATTTACAAGTTTTAAGTTGTACTTCTCTTTTAAATTTTGTAAAATAAGTGCCTCTTCATTTGTAATAAAACTAGAAAATTTAATCGTATCTGCACTATTTTTAATAAAATCTATAGCCTTTTCAAAAAGAGCATCATCTTTTGCACTAACTCTATTTTCAAAATCATAACCAAATCTAGCTGCTCCACTTATGGGTGCATAGTGCTGTTCATTTGTTACTCTAAAGATTTTTGTCTCATAATTTTTTGCATCTCCGTGCTTGACATTGTAATAGATAAGTGAACAATCACTACTATGAGGATTAGAAGCTGGAATCTTTTTAAGCTCCCAAGCATTTGCACTATATTGAAAATCACTACTAACCAAAGCTCCAACAGGACAGACTGAAATACACTCTCCACAATCTTGACAATCAAGAGTGTTATCTTCATTAACTGTGCCTATGATTGATTTTTGTAGTTTATTCCACATTGTGTAAGCATCTTTTGGCATTGTCTCTTTTAACTCTTTTGAAACAATATCCCCACCTCTTGGTTTTGTTTTAAGTACACTATCACCAATACTATCTTTACAAACTGTTACACACTTTTCACAAACGATACAAAGTGCAGCATCATACTTCATAAGACCCCAATCATAAATAGGTCTAGGAGTATCAGCTATGGCATACTCTTGTCTATCAACACCCATATAGAGTGTATAATCTTGAAGCTCACACTCTCCACTTTGATCACAAACACCACACTGAAGAGGATGATTTACATCATACACTTGCATTATAGCTTTTCTCTCAGCTGCTATCTCATCGCTGTTAGTTACTACAACCATTCCATCTTTTGCTTTTGCATTACATGAATAGACTCGTTTTTCATCAGCTTCAACCAAACAGACTCTACAAGCAAGAGTTGGAGAACAGCCTGTCAAATAACAGATAGCTGGTATAAATATATCTTCTCGTCTTGCAATATTTAGTATAAATTCACCCTCTTTTGCTTCACATTTTTTACCGTCTATTTCAATTGTTATATTGCTCATTTGCTCACCTGTACAATTTTTGCTTTATGAAATCTGTATGTATCTGCTAACTCTTGCCCTTCAAACCCCATATCAAATGTAGGTAAAAGCCCTATCGTTCCTTTTAATTTCTCATTTAATTTAAATTTTCTGACAATCTCTTTACCATTAATTGTGATAGTTATCTCATCACCATCCTTTATCTTTGCTGCTACGGCAAACTGCTGTGAGCCTTCTAAATGGTTATCACATTTAAGGTTTTTACATAAATTTGTAAA
Source organism: Campylobacterales bacterium (assembly GCA_027068765.1). GTDB lineage: Bacteria > Campylobacterota > Campylobacteria > Campylobacterales > QNZT01 > SZUA-1433. The sequence continues at coordinate 857 of JAMOMC010000136.1, read as the reverse complement.
AATATTTTTCTGTCTATTTGGGTTACAAGTATAGACAACTACACCATCATAACTCTCTATATCATCTACATCGATTAAAGTGTTTGTAGTTTTTTGGCTTTTACTAACAAGTTCATACCCTCTAATCTCTGTGCCACAAACATCAAAATGATTTAGAAGTTTATCAAACTCCTCTTCTTTAAAACCTTTTTTTATAGGTAGCTTAGGAGTATAGTCTATCGTATATCTTGCATCTAATCCTAAATTATTTGCAATATCATTTAGACAAAAACCATCAAAAGGTAATCCAACATTTGTAGGAACTACTTTTTTATCTAAATTTGTAAAAGTTCCCTCTTGCTGATTTAAAGCTGGCATATCAACATCACCTTTACCTTTTAAAGAGCTTAAGACAAAATCACCAATATCGTTATATCCTATCACTTTTTTACCAGCTTCTACATCTAAATCACAAATCAAAGAGACACCTAGAGTATTAACAGATGGTGGAATTATAGTGACACTAAAATCACTATACTTTTCAATAAGACCCAAAATCTTTCCTATACTTTCAGCTTGTGGATGTGCATACAAATCAGCTCCAGCGATAAAAGAGAAGTTAGTTTTTTTAATCATCTTTTTGGCCATAAGCTCTATCTCTTCTTCTCCGATATTACTCTCTGCACTTATATATCCATCATCTAAAGAGTCAAAATACTCTAAAACATCTTTTGGAAGTTTTTTACCTTTTAATATCTCTTTTGCAACAAGGGCTAAAACTGCATCTTCACTTCCAACTTCATACTTCATAAATTGTGTTACGATATTTTGAATACTGCTATCTTCTAGTGGATGCAGATAAATTACTTGTGATTTAT
>JAMOMC010000135.1 GCA_027068765.1 Campylobacterales bacterium | reverse complement strand
ATAGGGGTAGAACAAGAGCCAAAGTGGCATCCAGAAGGTGATGTTTGGGTTCATACTATGATGTGTATTGATGAGATGCGAGGGCTTTTAAGTGGTGATGAAAAAATAGATATTATATATATGTTGGCGATTTTGTGTCATGATTTTGGTAAGAGTACAACTACTAAAAAGATTGATGGACAAATTCGCTCTTTGGGGCATGAAGAGGCAGGGATTAAACCAACTGAAAGTTTTTTAGCAAGGCTTACAAATGAGAGTAATTTAATCCAAAGTGTTTTGCCACTTGTTAGGTATCATTTGGCTCCTTCTCAATATTTTGCTCAAAAATCTGGTAGCAAAGCTATAAGAAAATTAGCACTCAAAGTCAATATAGCAGATCTTGTTTTAGTAGCTAGGGCTGATTTTTTGGGTCGTACAACTAAAGAGTCATTAAGTAGAGAGTATAAAGCAGGAGAGTGGCTTTTAGATAAGGCTTCAAAACTGAAAGTTAGAGAAAAACCATTGGAGAGATTACTTCAAGGAAGAGATTTAATTGATTTGGGTTTTTCTCCTTCAATTGAGTTTTCAAAAATTTTAAATGATATTTATGAGATGCAGTTAGAGGGGCTTGTGAGTAATAGAGATGAAGCTTTAAAGATTGTGAAAAAAAGATATAAAATATGAAGTTGGACTTAAAAATATTTAGCTACAATAGATAATGCAAAAACAGACCTTTAAAGATATTTTCAAAGAAATTTTAAAGCATAAACCAGCTCTTATAAAAGCAAATTTAATTGCTATTTTGGCTGTGCTTGTCTCTGTCCCTGTGCCTCTTATGATACCTCTTTTGATAGATGAGATTTTATTGGAAAAACCTGGTGTTTTTTTAAGTATAATTGACTCTATTTTTAGCTCAAACGGGGAGCCATATTTTTATATACTGTTTGCACTTTTTTTGGCTATTTTTCTTCGTGGTGTCTATTTTGCACTCGCTGTTTGGCAAAATTGGTATTTTAATATCATCTCTAAAAAGATTGTTTATAAAATCAGGCAAAATCTTTTAGGCTATATCTCAAAGCTCTCTTTGAGTGAGTATGAGCATTTTGGAAGTGGAAAAATCTCCTCTTTGTTGATTGTAGATATTGGAACTTTAGATCGATTTTTAGGCTCATCTATAAGTAGACTCTTGATATCTGTGTTCTCAATTTTAGGTGTTGGAATTGTTCTTTTTATTATTCATTGGCAGTTGGCTCTTCTTATATTTTTTATAAATCCTTTGACTGCATTTTTGACTATTAAGTTGGCTCGTAAAGTTTCGATATTTAAAAAGAGAGAAAATGCTAAAATTTCTGAATTTTCTGATAAGTTAAATGAGATATTGGATCTTTTTTGGCAAGTTCGAGCTAGTGGGAGAGAGAAGAAGTTTTTTGCTGATTTAGATGCAAAAGCAAAAGATATTAAAGTTGCTGCTATTGATTTTGGTTATAAAAGTGATGCTGCTTTAAAAAAATCGTTTATGCTTTTTTTGACAGGTTTTGAGATTTTGAGGGCTATTGGTGTTTTGATGGTGGCTTATAGTGATCTTAGTATTGGGCTTATGCTTGCTGTATTTGGGTATTTGTGGGTTATTATGAATCCTATTGAGGCGATTATAAATATACAGTATGATTATCACAATGCAAAAGCAGCACTTGGAAGAATAAATAAGATTTATGATTTAAAGCAAGAGACAAAGTTTCCTCATAAAAAAAATCCATTTTTAGAAACATATACAAATGAGATAGAGCTTAAAAATATAAATTTTGAACATAACAAAGATAGATCTATATTAAAAAATATAAATATGAAAATTAAAAAAGGCTCCCATATTGCTATTGTTGGAGCTAGTGGAAGTGGCAAGAGTACGCTTGCACAGTTAATTGTTGGGTTTTATGAGCCAAAAAGTGGAGATCTTCTTTTTGATGGAATCTCTTATAAAGATATAGGGTTTGATATAATTAGAAATCATGTTTATATGGTACTTCAAAGCCCTATGATGTTCAATGATACAGTTCGTTTTAATTTGACTTTTGGAAAAGATGTAGATGATGAGAGTATTCAAAAAGCTTTAAAAATTTCTCAACTATCAGAGTTTATCTCTAGCTTGGAAAAGGGGGTAGACTCTTTGGTTGGCAAAAATGGCATAAAACTCTCAGGAGGACAAAGACAAAGACTCTCTATCGCAAGAATGGTGATAGCCAATCCAAATATAGTAATCTTAGATGAGTCAACTTCATCTTTAGATGTTACAACAGAAGATATGCTTTTTGATGATTTAACATTGTTTTTAAAACAAAGAACCACTATAATAATCGCTCACCGTCTAAGTACTGTAAATATGGCAGATTTTATATATGTAGTAGAAGATGGTGAGATAAAAGAGTGTGGAGTGAAAGAAGAGCTTTTAAAGCTTAATGGTCATTTTGCACGATATTTTAACCAAAGGAAACAATAAGTGGAAGATCTATTTAATTCACTCTCAACTTACGGATATATTATTCTTTTTCTCTACTCATTTGGCGGAGGTTTTTTTGCCCTCATAGCAGCTGGAGCTTTATCCTACATGGGCAAGATGGATATAACAACCTCTATAATTGTCGCAATGAGTGCAAACTATCTGGGTGATATGATGCTCTTTTATATGGCAAGATACAATAAAAACTTTATCAAACCCTATATGAAAAATCATAGAAGAAAATTTGCATTAAGTCATGTGCTTATTAAAAGGTACGGTAATTGGGTTGTTTTTATACAAAAATATATTTATGGTGTTAAGACACTTGTACCTATCGCTTTTGGTATCTCAAAATATAGCTTTGTAAAATTTGGAATTTTAAATGCTCCAGCTTCACTTCTTTGGGCTCTGTTTTTTGGGCTTATGAGTTTTTATGGTGGAGAGCAAATTATAAATGCTTTTGGATATATTAAACAAAATCCTATCATCATGCCTTTTATTTTACTAACATTTGCCTCAATTATCTGGTGGTATTTCTCATATGCAACTAAGAAAAGAAGTTGATAAGTGTAGTTATACCTGTACATAATCGTCCAATTTTGGTAAAAAGAGCTATAGAATGTGTCTTAAATCAGACTTTTTCTCTTTATGAGATTATCGTTGTAGATGATGGGTCTGATGATGAGACTGCGGATGTTTTAAAAACATTTAAAAATAAAATAAAAATTATTACTCAGAAAAATTTAGGAGTTTCATCCGCTAGAAATGCTGGTATAAAATCAGCAAAATTTCAATGGATTTGTTTTTTAGATTCTGATGATATTTGGGAAGATAAAAAGTTAGAAAAACAGTTAGCTTTTCATAAACTTCACCCTCACATATTCTTTTCTCACACAAATGAAAAGTGGATAAGAGATGCAAAGGTTATAAAACAGAAAAAAGAGCATAAAAAGCCTAAAGGTTTTTGTTTTGAAGAGAATTTAAACTTTTGTAAAATCGCTCCATCAACTGTCATGATAGATAAAAATCTCTTTTTTGAAGTTGGATATTTTGATGAGAATTTAGAAGTTTGTGAAGATTATGATATGTGGCTTAGAGTTTTAAAAAAGTATGAGATTGGTTTGTTAGAAGAGGTGCTTACTACAAAATTTGCAGGTCATAAAAATCAACTCTCATTTAAGTATCACTCAATGGATCGTTATCGTGTTTTGGCACTTTGTAAACATATCTTGCATCCTAGAGTAAAAAAAGAGATTAAAAAGAAGTTAGATATCTTACTCATTGGTGCAAAAAAGCACCAAAATGAAGAGTTGATAGAGTTTTGTGAGAGTAGGAACAATTTGTGCTAAATATTTCCAAAACAGTAAAAAGGTTTTAGGGATGTCACTACTACAAACTTCAGGTTTTAATAACCTTATAAAGGCAAAAAACGGTTACACTCTTTATAACAAATATGACAAATATATAGGTCGTTCAATTGAGCTTTATGGGGAGTTTTCTGAAAAAGAGGTGGCACTTTTTAAACAGGTTTGTAAAAAAAATGCAACTGTTGTTGAGATTGGTGCAAACATCGGTACTCATACTCAAGCTTTCTCAAAGATGGTAGGAGAGAGTGGTAGAGTTTATGCTTTTGAACCTCAAAGGATTGTTTTTCAAACTCTTTGTGCAAATTTGGCTTTAAATAGTATTTTAAATGTTGAAGCATTTCAAGTAGCACTTGGAGATGAAGAAGGTTTTGTTTTACTTCCAGATATTGTATATGATAAGGAGGGAAATTTTGGTGGAATTGAGTTTGATAAATTTTCAACTGGTCGTAAAATTCCAAAAGTAAAATTAGATGATTTTTTAGAAGTAGATAGAGTTGATTTTATAAAAATTGATGTTGAAGGGATGGAAAAAGAGGTTATTGATGGGAGTGTTAGTATTATAAAAAGATTTAAACCCATTTTGTATGTTGAAAATGATAGAAGAGAAAAATCAGCATCTTTGATAGAGACGATTAAAAATCTAGATTACAATATCTTCTTGCATAACCCTACACTTTTTAATCCAGATAATTTTGCAAAAAATAGTGAAAATATCTTTGGTAAAATAGTTTCTAAAAATCTACTCTGCATTCACAAAGATAGCAAAATAAAAGTAGATGGATTTCAAGCTATTTAATTTTTTGGAACAAAAATTGCTTTAGTTTTAATAATTAAAGGAGTTTTATGTCTATTTCAAATATTACAAATATTGATGATTTATTTCAAGATGCTTTGCAGGCACACAAAAGTGGTGATAAGGCTAAGGCTTGTACATTGTACGAAGAGTTGTTAGGTATAGATAAAAATCATATGCTTACTCTTTGTAATTTAGCTATTATTTATAAGAGTGAAAAAAACTTTTCAAAAGCACTTAATCTCTTAAATAGAGCATTAGCGATTGAGCCTAAAAATATCTTGGCTCTTAAAAATTTTGCAAAACTTTATCAAAGCATAAAAGCGAACGATAAGGCTATTGATGTGTTGGAGTTTGCAATTAGTATAGAACCAAAAGATGCATCTTTATACAATGAATTAGCGATACTTTATGAAGGAGTTGGCAATTTTGATAAGGCATTTGAAATCTATAAATATGCGATAAAACTAAATCCTAAATTTGTTAAAGCTTATAACAATATAGGAGTTATTCTTTATAAGCAAAATAGATATGAAAAAGCAGTAGAGATTTTTGAAATTGCTAAAGAAATTTCCCCTTCTTATATTGGAACATATGTAAATTTAGGTGCTTCATTAAATCGAGTGAAAAGATATGAAGATGCAAAGGTCGTTTTAGAAAAAGCAATAGAGTTAGATCCCAAAAATTCAGGCTCATATGTAAATTTAGGAAATGTTTTAAATAAGTTAAATGAACACGAAAGAGCTTTAGAGTGTCATCAAAAAGCACTAAAGATGGAGCCTAACTCTTCAAGCTCTTATGCAAATATAGCAATCACTTATAAAAATTTAAGAGATTTTAAAAACTCAAAAGATGCCTTTTTAAAAGCTATAGAGCTAAATCCAACCTCTGTTAATGCACATTTTGATCTCTCTACTCTTCTTCTTTTAACAGGTGAATTTGAGAGAGGTTTTAAAGAGTATGAGTGGAGATTTAAAAAGAGTGAGATGCTCTCATTTATGAGTGAAAATAAGAGCATTCTTCAAAAAACAAGATTTAAAAAAGTTTTAATGAGTGAAGGTAAAACTCTTCTACTCTTTGGTGAGCAGGGATTTGGTGACAATATACAGTTTGTAAGATATGCAAAACTTCTTAAAGAGGATTATCCAAATATGAGAATTATCTTGCAGTGTAGAGAGGAGTTAAAATCTCTTTTTAAAGAGCTTTCATATGTTGATGAAGTTAAGAGTAGAGATGAAGAGTTGCCTCATTTTGATTATCAGCTTTCACTTATGAGTCTGCCATATTTTTTCAAAACTACAAAAGATACAATCCCTAAAATGCCATCTTATATAGAGGTTAAAGAGCGAGAACTTTCTTTAGATGTTGATAAAAAGATGATAAATATCGGCTTAGTTTGGGGTGGAAGTAATACAAATGAAAACCATACAAATAGAGTATTGGATCTTAAAAAATTTATGCCAATTTTAAACCATAAAAAGATAAATGTTTTCTCCTTGCAAGTTGGAGAAGATGCAAAGGGTATAAAAAAGCTTGGATTAAAAGATGAACAGATAGTAGATTTGGGTGATAAATTGAGTGATTTTAAAACTACAGCTTCGGTTATAAAACAGTTAGATTTAGTCATATCAAGTGATACTTCAGTGGCTCATTTAGCAGGTTCACTTGGTGCAAATGTTTGGGTGATGTTACAGTTTATTCCTGATTGGAGATGGATGATGGATCGTAAAAGCTCTCTTTGGTATCCGTCTATGAAACTTTTTAGGCAGAGTAAAAAGGGTGAATGGAATGATGTTTATAGTGAAGTTTTTAAAGCTTTAGAGAAAAAATTTAAAATAGATATAAAAAGAGATTAGATGACAGTAGCAGTTGGACAGATACAAAAACATTCACTTCTTAACTCTTTTCGTCTAATTTTGGATTTTTATTATGGAAATGTAGCACTTAGCACTTTAGAAAATCTTTGTGCAAATTCACTTGATGAATTTTCCATAAAAGATATAAAAAACATATCAAAAGAGCTTCATCTAAATTTTAGATATGCCAAGGTTGCACCTGAAGCTTTAGAGTCGTATCTTCTGCCTGCTATTGCGATTGATGAAGATAGTGACTCTGTTATGGTTGTGGCATTTGAGGGGGATTTGGTTCGTATAAAATCAAAACTTTTACAAAGAGATGAACTTATAACTAGGTCTGAATTTAATGAAAATTATAAAAAATTTATATTTTTATCAAAAAAAGAGAGTGAGTTTCAAAGTTTAGAGATTGGAGATAAAAAGAGTAAAAGCTGGTTTTATACACCGATAAAAAAGGCTTGGAAATCTTATGTGGAGATTGGATTTTTGACTATTTTTATAAATATATTTGGTCTTGCAATTCCTCTTTTTACTATGAATGTTTACAACAGAGTTGTACCAAACTTTGCAGTTGAGACACTTTTTGTTCTATCTTTTGGGGTGGCGGTTGTGCTTTTGTTTGATGTTATATTGAAAGGGATTAGAGTTCATATACTTCAAAAAGTTACTAAAAATATCTCAAATGAGTTAGAAGAGGAGCTTTTTAAAAAATCACTCTCGATAAAGAGTAAACACGATCATTACATGGTAGGTACAAAAACAAATCTTTTTCGTGAACTTTTGGTTGTAAAAGAGTTTTT
>JAMOMC010000134.1 GCA_027068765.1 Campylobacterales bacterium | reverse complement strand
CAGATAGCTTATCTGCAAGTTGTGATACTTCTACTGTTTTTAAAAGAGACTATTTTATAAGTTTTATTCAAAAAATTCTATTTTTTATTATTTTAGCAAATATAGCTAGCTTTTTCCTCTCCAATGAGAGTTTAACTTCACTTTATACATTTACAAAATATGGATTTATTGCTATATTTTTATTGCTTATAGGCTACTTTTTTACAGCTCTTTATGAGTCCAAAAATCAAAACTCCTGCAGTAGCTGTCAAATGGGAAATATTATAGGAACAATTATCAAATACTTCTTGGTAGCAGGAGCTGTTTTTGTGTTGAGTTGGTATCTGCTTAAGACATAGCTTTCTACGCATTTTTTTTCAATATAAACCCCTCCCTATATTTATGAGCACCACTAAATACTCTTTGTCAAGTAATTAAATTGTCTGGTCATAAGTTGGATAGGTATCTATAGATTCAGAGACTGAACTATTAAATTCACTCCACTTAAGAAGTTCTTTTTGATTCCCTTTTACTTGTGCTACGAAATGTTGTTTTTTTACAATCTTTCTCAGTGTCTTTTTTTGTGTATGTATCTACTTTAGTAACTGTGCCATCTTTAGACCTTTTCTATTAAAATACTTCTTTTTGGCTTAGTTTTGCATTACCGTGGGGTGGTAGAGTTGCGTTCTACTCTACCGTAACAGATTTTGCCAAGTTTCTTGGCATATCTACATCATTTCCAAGTCTTACAGAGACTTCAAGTGCTAAAAGTTGAGTTATAACCATCATCTCAAAAAACTCACTCATAGGGTGTTCACAGTGGGTAGTTTTGATAAAATCATCTGCTAATTCAAACTCTAACGGGCTGATAGCTAGTATAGTTGAATCTCTTGCTGAAAGCTCTTCTACATTGCTTTTTACTTTATCATAATGAAGAGTTTTTGGCATAAGAGCGATTGTGAAAAGCTCACTATCTGCTAGAGCAATTGGGCCGTGCTTCATCTCTCCTGCTGGGTAACCTTCAGCGTGAAGATAGGAGATCTCTTTTAGTTTTAAAGCTCCCTCTAGTGCTAGTGGAAAAAACATATCTCTTCCTATAAAGAAAAAGCCGTGACCGTGAAGGTATCTTTTTGAGAGTCTTTTTATCTTCTCATGGAGTTTATCTGATACTATAACTGCATTTGGGATATGTCTCATCGCATTTAGCTCTGACTTTATCTCATCTTTGCTCATTGTATTTTTTATCTGAGCAACATAGATTGATAACATCCACATAGCCATAACTTGTGTAGCAAAAGCTTTTGTACTAGCAACCCCTTTTTCAATACCCGCTCGTGCCAATATAGTGTGATCTGCTAATCTTACAATTGAAGAGTTATCAACATTACAGATTGCTAAAGTCTTCAAACCTGCTCTTTTTGCCATTTTTAAAGCTTCAAGTGTATCAGCTGTTTCACCACTTTGGCTTATTACTACAAAGAGAGTGTTTTTTGTCATAAGTGGCTCTTTGTATCTAAATTCACTTGCTATCTCTACTACGGTTTTTATCTTTGCTTGTCTCTCAAAAAGATATGCACAAGCTAATCCTGAGTTGTAACTTGTACCACATGCACAGATTTTTATCTCATCAATTCCATCAAAAAAGCTCTCATGTAACTCTTCAAAATTTATCTTCTCATCTAAAACTCTTCCAATTATCGTATCACTTAAAACTTCACCTTGCTCATAGATTTCTTTTTCCATAAAAAACCTAAAACCACCTTTTTGTGCAGAGATTTTATCTCCTGTAAGAGCTCTTTTGTTGAGTGCTTTTTTTTCTTTATCAAAAAATATAGAGATACCTTCTTGTGAAGTATAACCATAATCTCCATCATCAAGATAGATAACTTCAGTAGCCTTTCCGATAAGTGCTGCATCTGAAGAGCCAAAATGTATATCTCCTTTGTCATCATTTCCTACAATCATTGGAGAGCCGTGTTTTGCAAAGTATATTTTTTCAGGGTCAACTTTTGTGATTAAAAGTACAGCATATGCACCGTGAAGTGTGTCTATGGTTTTTTCAAATGCACTCATTGGGTCATTTAACTCTTTGTAGTTTTTTTCAAAAAGATGTACGATAACTTCAGTATCTGTTTGACTTAAAAACTTGACACCATCTTTTTGGAGTGAGCTTTTTAACTCTTGGTAATTTTCAATTATGCCGTTGTGAACTACATATGAAAACTCTCCAAGATGAGGGTGTGCATTTAGCTCAGTTGGTTTTCCATGAGTTGCCCAGCGAGTGTGTCCAATGCCCATAGCAAGACCATCAGATGCAAAATCTTTTGTCTTATCTTCTAGGTTTTTAAGTTTTCCAACGGCTTTATAAGATTTTATCTCATCATCTTGAAGTACAGCGATACCAGCTGAGTCATAACCTCTATACTCTAACTCTCTTAATCCATCTACAAGTATATCCTTAACTTCTTTTTTACCGATGTATCCGACAATTCCACACATTTTAATTATCCTTTGTTAATCTTTTTATTATCTCATCTTGATTGCTGCAAAACTTACCATTTTTTTCAATTAAAAATAGATTTTTAGCTCTATTTTTAATAGTTTGTATTTTTGCACTAGCAATATCTATCCCTATATCGTCAAAAGTTGACATTATATTAGCCAAAAGTGCACTCTGGTCTTTTGTATGCACACTCATTGTTGCATATGAGTTTGAGTGGTGGCAATCTATCTCTATATCCTCTTTTTTAATTTGGGCTGGAGCTAGTTTTATTTTTTTCTCCATATCAAAAGACTCTTTTATGATATTTTCAATTAAATTTATATCTAACTCTTCCACGGCTTGTGAAAACTCAACCCTAAAATACTTTATAGTACCAAAAAACTTAAAAATGTCCATTGAAGTTATAGTTAAATTTGTAAGTTTTCCAAGAAGATAACCTAAGTTTAACTCTTTACCTCTTATGATTTCAATACTTAAAAATAGTTCATTTATGATGATGAAATCGTAAGCTCTATTTAGTTTATGTACCCAAGATGCTATTTTTATAATCTCAGTAGGTTTGTATTTAAAAAATAGAAGATTTGATTCAATAGAGAGTATTTTCTTTTTCAAAATATTATTTAAAGCTTTAAACTCTTTTGTGTTTTTGATAATCTTCTCTTTTTTTGCTCTTTTTGTAGCTTCAGATAACATAAAAGTATTATCATAAGCTTCGCAAGAGAGAGTAAAAAGCTCATTTAAAAGTTTTTGGTTGAAGCTTGAGTATCTTCCTTTTGCTACACCATTTACATCTGCATAAGTTAATACATACAAAAATTCTAAGTTTTTAACATTTTTTAATTTTGCGATAAATTGAAAAATTACTTTTTCACTATAAATATCTTCACTATTAGCAACATGGCTCATAAGTGTATGGTAGCGAATTAGTAAGCTAGAAGTTTGAACAAAAGAGTCAGAAAATCCTAAATTTTTAACAAAGTTTTTTACAATTTTACTACCTAACTCACTATGGTCTTTTTTTCTCCCTTTTCCACAATCGTGCAAAAATGCAGTAACTCGAAGAAGAGCTTTCTCTTCTTTGGTAAATGTATCAAAAATTTTTTTTACATTTTCATCATAAATATTTTCAAGACTTAAAATTACTCTAATTGAGTGTATATCAACAGGATAAGTGTGATAGCCGTCAAATTGTGGCAGATGCATAACTTTTCGCATCTGAGGAAAGATAGAGTTTAGTTTTTTTGCTTTATAAAGTGCAATAAAAAAGTCATAAAGATAAGTTTTATAAAATATCTCTTTTATCTTTTTATAGTCTGTCTCACCTCTTTTTGAATATTTCAAGTAGTAAACATAAGTTATGTTATAGAAGTTTTTTTCATCTTTCATTTTTAAAAAAGTATCTAAAAAATAGTTTAAATTTTTAGCTTTTGTGTTTACTGGGGAGCAGATATTGTTATCTATGAGATAGATATTTTTAGATATACGATTTTTTCTTAAGTTTTTAAAATCTATCTTTTTTGTTAAAATTTTACTTGTAATTTTTTTAATCATATATTCACAAATAACTTCTATATTTAACATAGACTCAAATGTTTTCTCTACAAGTTTTCTTTGAGTTAGTTTTAATTTAGTTGCCACATCAGGAATATACTGTAAAAGAAGTTTATCTTGTTTTTTGCAAGCACTAAGATGCAAAGCTATCCTAACTCGAAATAAAAACTCAATACTATGCATAAGTTTTGTATATTCTAAATCGGAGATAAGATACTGAGATATATCTTTTACTTTATCTACATTATATATAACTTTTGCAATCCAAACAAGAGTGTTTAAGTCTCTTAATCCTCCAGCTGATGATTTTATATCTGCTTGCATGTTGAATGGATATTTTTTTAATCGGAATCTTCTCTCATCTATTTTTGCAAGAGTATATTTTTCTTTATCATCTTCAGCTATTTTTTTTAGTTTAAGCTCAATACTCATCCAGAGATATTTAGACCCACAAATGTACCTAGATTCTAAAAGTGCTGTTTTTATAGTTTGATCTTCTAAACTAGCATCAAATAGATCATCGATTAAGTGGACTCTATGTCCAAGTTTTAATCCACTATCCCAGCTAATTTGCAAAATGCTTTCAATGATAGGTTTTAGATTATATCCTTCAACATCTTGATATACAATCATAAGATCAATATCAGAGTATACACAAAGCTGCTCTCTTGCATAAGAGCCTAAAGATACTAGAGTAATTGGTAGAGTATTTATAAGTGGTAGAAAATCTCCAAAATGTTTCCTAAGTGTATACTTAAATATAGTTTTTATATATGTATCTATAGATTTTGTATGTTTTATAAGAAAACTTTTGCCTTGGGTTTTTTGAAATGTATTTTCTAGTGTATTGTTATATGACTTTATACTTTTTTTTATGTGAGTTGAAACCTCAAAATCACTTTTGTTTTGTGAGATTAAATCTTCTATTTCAAGGTCAAGGTTCAAATAATTTCCTTTGCTGATATTAAAATTAAATTATATAAATTAATTGATTAATTATTTTCAATGGGTCATTATATAAAAAAAAATATAATATATTCAAATTTTAAAATATAAAAGGATAAATTTTATGAAAAAAGTTAATAAAATATTAGCTGCACTTTTACTACCCGCACTCGCAACATCGGCTTATAGTGTCTCTTTTGAGATTATGCCAACTATCAGTAAAGCTATCGCTAAAACAGATGGTGATCCACTTCAAGATGATAAAATATTTTTTGGAGTGAGAGGAAATGTTTATATAAATGACAATGTTGCTATTGGGGTAGGTGTTGAAGCTTCAACTGATAACACAATGAGTGATGGTGGGTTAACAGATTTAGAGAGAGTTTCATTGAATGCTGTTTACGAATTAAATAACGGATATAAAGTTCGTCCTTTTGCATTAGCTGGATTTGGTGGAGAGAAAGTTCATAGAAGTAGCCCAACTGATGATGACTCACAACTATTTTTTAATTTAGGTGGAGGGTTAAAGTTTGCATTGAGTGATCGTATTGATTTGATTACAGAGGGCAAATGGCTTAGAAAGTTTGAGAATGGTGATAATGATTTGATAGCAACTATTGGTTTGGGTATAAAATTAGGAGGAACTACAAGAGGTGAGAGTGTAGCAGCTACTACTGTACCTTCAGTTACTGAGACTTCAGAAGTTGAAAATGCTATCTCTTTAGCAAAATTAAGAGAGATAAATACACAAAAAGCCTCTCCTGCTCCTGCTGTTGTAACTGAAAGTGTTGTAACTGTAGTTGAAAATGTTTCAGTTGAACCTATCATAATTGAAGAAGCTACTTATGTAGAAGATACAAATTTTATCGAAGATACTGGTGTTACTTATGAGGCTATTTCAGAGTCAGGTTATTATGTTCAAATGGCTGCATTTTTTGATGGAGATGGTGGGGCATTACCTGATAGATTAGAGCAGAAAAATTATCCTTATATTTTTCATAGTGTAGATAGAAAAGGGAGAGATGCAACTTTAATACTTGTTGGACCTTATGAGAGTAAAGCTGAGGCAGCTGTTGCTATGAAGTATCTTAAAAGATTGAAAAGAGATGCTTTTATATATCATTTAGACTAATCTTAAACTTCACGATAGCATCTTAGCTATTGTGAATATCTTCTCTTTTTTCTTCAAATAGTTAAAGTTTTTCTTTTTCAAGTCGATATGCTCACATAAGAAAATAAAATTATTTAAGGAAACTTTATGAAAAAATTAATTATAGGCACTTTGTTATCAATTTCATGTGTTACTTTACTTCAAGCTGAAGTAAAGTATGAAATTATGCCAGTAGTTGGATATAATAGCTTTGATGGTGGCTCTAGCATGAGTGATGATATCTTATATGGAGTTAGAGGTACTCTTCATATGAATTCTCTTTATGGATATAGATTAGGATACTTAAGAGCTGATGATATAAAATATAGCCCAACAGTTGGTGGCAAAAAAAGAACAAATATGCAGAGAATTACTGCCGATCTTTTGGTTAATGGAGAAGAAGAGTATAGTGTTATTCCATATTTTTTATTAGGTGGTGGATATGAGATGTTGAGTGCTCAAACTTCAAAAGATGTTAGTCAAGGTTTTTTTAATGGAGGTATAGGGTTTAAGTATCTAGTGAGTTCAGCTGTAAATGCGACTCTTGAAGCTAAGGCTTTAAAAAAACTTGATACAAGTGATCTTGATTATATGTTTACTTTTGGTTTTGGATATACTTTTGGGCAAAGAGGGTATGAAGCTGAAATTAAAGAGCCTAATATATTTGAAAAAGAGTTACAAAGTTTAAATAATAATAATGATTTACAAAGTAGCGATAGCGATATTGAGACAATAGCACAAATTGAAAATGAGAGTGTAGATATAGCTTCATCTGAATCTAAAGAAGTTTTGGCATCTGAATCTAAAGAGACTTTGGCATTTGAGTCTAAAGAGACTTTGGCATTTGAGTCTAAAGAAGTTCCAACATTTGAAGAGAGTTTTAAAAGAGTAGGTCAAGAGGAGACAGAGGGTTATTATGTTCAAATGATAGCTTTATTTAATGAAAAAAGTGATGAAAATATCGTTTTAAACTCTCTTCAAAGCAAAGGTTACACAGGTGTTCAAAAAGATATTTCTATAGGAAGCAAAGATGCGACAATAGTTTTAGTTGGTCCATTTGAGAGCACACAAAGTGCACACAAAGAGTTAAAAAATCTTCAAAAAATAAAAGATGATGCATTTATTACAAAATTATAGTAGCTTTTGTTATAATGGCTAGATGAATAGTATAATTACAAAAATTGAGCAAAAAAAGAGGTTAAATTTTGATGAAGCTTTAAAGCTTTATGATTTAGACCTCTTTACTTTAGGCACTTTAGCCGATAACATAAGAGTGCAAATGTGGGGCAAAAAATCCTACTTTAACATAAACCGTCATATAAATCCTACCAATGTCTGTAAAGATGTTTGTAAATTTTGTGCTTTTTCTGCAAGTCGTAAAAACCCAAACCAATACACAATGTCTCATGAAGAGATTTTAAAAATAGCACAAGAATCACAAAGCAAAGGTGTAAAAGAGCTTCATATAGTCTCAGCTCACAATCCAAATACTGGACTTCTATGGTACTTAGATATATTTTCAAAGATAAAAAAAGAGTTTCCAAATCTCCATATCAAAGCTTTAACAGCCGCAGAGATTAATTTTTTGGCTAGTGAATATAATCATAGTTATGAAGAGATAATTGATATGATGATTGAATCAGGAGTTGATTCTATGCCTGGAGGTGGGGCTGAGATATTTGATGAGGAGATAAGAGATAAGATTTGCAAAGGAAAAGTTACATCAGATGAGTGGCTTCAGATTCACAAACTTTGGCACAAAAGAGGAAGACACTCAAATGCTACAATGCTCTTTGGTCACATAGAGGAGCAAAAACACCGAATTGACCATATGATACGACTTAGAGATTTACAAGATGAGACAAATGGTTTTAATACTTTTATACCTCTTGTTTATCAAAGAGAGAATAACTTTTTAAATGTCGATGGTTTTTTAAGCTCATCTGAGATACTAAAAACTATGGCAATTAGCCGAATAGTCTTAGACAATATACCACATTTAAAAGCTTATTGGGTGACTTCAACTATAAATCTCTCTTTAATTAGTCAAGAATTTGGTGCAGATGATTTAGATGGCACGATTGAAAGAGAGTCTATAAACTCAGCAGCAGGAGCTAAAAGTGCCAATGGTATGGCTTTGAGTGAGTTTGTTTCTTTGATTAAAAATAGTGGGTATGAGCCTGTTTTGAGAGATAGTCTATATAATGAGATAAAGAGTTATTAGCATCATTTCTAGCTATTTCCCCCTCTTTTAAATCAAGCTCAATTATCATAGTTTAAGGTATATCTCTTCTTGGTAAATCACTAATTAAATTTATAGGTAGTTTTTTAGTTTTATTTGCATCTTGGTGGGAGTGTGAATACCCACCGTGTGAGTGCCTGCTTTGGTTATTTTCTGCATATATAAATGAAAATAAAATAGATGCTATTATCAGTAGTTTCATTGAACTATCTTATTTATTTGGTCTTTCCAATCTAGTCTCATTTTATAAATCATATGTTCAGTTTTACGACCTCTAAAATAGATATAACCCTCATCATCTTGGTAACCTGGAGTTAGTTGAACATAGTGAGATAGCGGATCATTATAAGGAGTTCCTATAGATAAAAGCTCCTGGACATCAACACTTCCATCTTTTAACTCTTTGATGCCAAAAAGTCTTGCTCTTTTATCTCTTTTTTCACCTTCAGCAGCAGCACTCATGATAACTAGCTCTTCATCTTTTTTATCCTTGTACCAGCCATAATACCAATGTGAACCATTTGCTAAAGTTGCAACAGTCTGGCGATAATCATATTGTGGATCGTCTACGGCATAAACTACATTTCCTTGCAGTGTTCTTGTCTGTGTTTCTGTATAAACACTACCTTCAGTAACTAGACGGTTTTTTCCATCTAGAAGGTTTCCTCCATTTTGATGAACATAGTATTTTACTCCAACTTTTGTATCTCCTACTTCCAATCTTGGTGTTAATTCACCTCTATTTTTATGATCACTTCTTTTGATTCTTGAAATTAGTTGATCTTCATAGTCTGAGTCAGTGTTCCAATAGATATAATCTTCTGTAAACCACATTGCAAGTATTCTGTACTTTTGTGAACCGATTGCAAATAGTTTAAAACTCTCTCCATTATCATCTGAATAGTAGAGGATTGAGTGGGCATCACTATCTCCTGTTCCTACCCAGACATTTCCAGTATAAGGATCAACTACAGTGGCATGGATATGTTTAACTGTGTTAGTTGTTGCATCTGCTAAAGAGTCAAACTCAAGAATTTTTTGCCAATTTGTAATATCACCACTTATACCAACTTTTCCTCTCCAAACAGAGTGACCATTAGCCCTATCTCCTACGGTGTACTCTCCTGCATAGATATAATCGTCTATTGGGTCATAAGCAAAAGCATGATTTAATCCTGGATGATCAGTGGCATGACCAAGAGCAGTTTGTGTTAAAATTTCAGAGTAATTTATCATATCTGAACTATCATATATCTTTGCATCTGAACGAAGATAGTAGCTGTAGGGAGTTTTTAACAAAATAGGTGTTTGTTCAGAAGACGAAGGAAAATCTCCAACTCTATTTGAGCTTTTCCAGCCATCAGTAGATTCATATAAATTTGGTCCAGCTGATATAAGAAGTGTTCCATCATCTTTTTTGCCAATCAACTCTCCATCTCTTGGGTTTGATACAATTGTAAGTGTTGAGAGATTTGTTCTCCAATCTACAATTGTTATATTGCATCTAGCAGTTGAACCATCTTTAAAAGTTGCAGTTATTACAGCTTTTGCTTCGTCTCCTCTTTTATCTTCTTTTGCATATATGTAGCCTTTGTCATCTACACTCACATAAGGATTGTTTGAACTCCAAATAACTTCTTTGTTATCAGTAACTATGAGTCTTTCTTTGGTTCCAACACTTAGAGATAGATGCTCTTTTGGTATGAGAAAACTTCTATTGTGTTCTTGTTGGGGAGTTATTGTGATGGGAGTTTTAGTAGATGGTTTTTGAGTTGGAGTTTGTTCATCTGGAGTTTTGTCAGATGGTGTCTCTTTTCCGTATTCTTTTGTTTTTGTATCATCTCCTCCACATCCCAAAAGAGAGATAGCTATAAAAAGAGTTAAGATTTTGAGTATATTTGACATATTATACATTCCTTTGGATAAAAATAGTTGACCCAATATACTCTGTTTATTGTAATATGTCAAGAGTTAGGATTGATTTTTTTTCTTTTTTTATAATTTAAAACATAAAGTGTTACTCCAATTATCAACAATACAAATATCCCAAGTGTAATCTCTTTAAGATAACTCTTCCAAAGTTCCTCATTTGCCCCAGCAAAATACCCAATACCTGCCAAAATAGCAACCCAAATTCCAGCGCCCAAAGTTGTATAAGTTGAAAATTGTATAACATTCATACGAGATAATCCAGCAGGAAGAGAGATGAGTTGTCTAATTCCTGGAATTAGCCTACCTGTAAAGGTTGATATGTGACCGTGTCTTTTAAAAAAAATCTCTAACTTTTCTATGGTTTGCTCTTTTATAAAAACATATCCGCCATATTTTACCAAAAGTTTTCGACCCATAGAGCGAGCAAGATAGTAGTTGAAAAGTGCCCCTGCAAGTGATCCTGAAGCACCTGCTAAAATGGCAAGCCAAATATTCATCTTTCCTTGAAATGCTAAATAACCAGCAGGTATCATAGCAACTTCACTAGGAAAAGGGAAAAAAGTACTCTCCAAAAACATCATCGCAAATATCCCAAAATACCCCCATGCCTCAACAAAATTTAATACAAAATTTACTACATCTGCTAACATATATACATCCCCTTTAAAGATAAAGTGCCAAAAGTAAAACACCAAATATAATTCGGTAAATTCCAAAACTTACAAAAGTAAATTTCTCCAAAAATTTGATAAAAAATTTCATGGTATAGTAAGCTACGATAAATGATACTACAAAACCGATTATTAGAGTTAAAACTCCCTCATCAGTAAATTTATCATAATGTTTTAAAAGGTCATATCCGCTAGTTGCAAGCATAACAGGAACAGCTAATAAAAATGAAAACTCAGCTGCTGCCTTTCTTGAAAGACCAACCAATAAAGCTCCTATGATTGAAGCACCAGCTCTTGAAGTACCAGGTATGAGTGCAAATATCTGAGCAAAGCCAATCCAGCCAGCTTGTTTGTAACTAATCTCTTCAACATCATCTATATGGTGTGATTTTTCTTTGTAAAAGTACTCTACAATTAAAAATATTATACCCCCTACTATAAACATATAAGCTACAATCACAGTTGTAAAAGACTCTTTTATAAAATCTCTAAAGATAAATCCTATGATAGCTAGAGGTAAAAAAGCGATTAAAACTTTTATCCATAAATCAATCTTAGAGAGTGTGAATTTATCTTTGTAGTTAAATACAACTGCTAAAATTGCAGCTAGTTGTATGATGACCATAAAAGCTTTATTTTCAGCATTTTCATCCATGCCCATCCAATCAGCTACTACTATCATATGTCCTGTTGAGCTTATTGGCAAAAATTCTGTAATCCCCTCTACAACTCCTAGAATGATGGCTTGAAAAATGTCCAAAAATATCCTTTTTTTATATAATCTTAAATTATTATACAAAAAAAAAATTAAAAACCTAAAGATTTTATTTAAAGTGTCGATTATATTTTAACTTTTACATAAAACAATAAAATATAAAGGCAGTTTATTATGGAGAAATTATTAACATCAACTAGTTTACTTGTTTCAGAGACTGATGAAAAAGGAATTATTAGGTATGCAAATTCAGAGTTTTGTCATTTTGCAGAGTATGAAGTAGATGAGTTAGAGGGGAGAGCTCATAGTTTAGTTCGTCATCCTGATATGCCTAAAGCTGCTTTTGCCGATTTATGGGAGAGTGTAAAAAATGGAAAAGTTTGGAGAGGTTATGTAAAAAACAGTACTAAAAATGGTAATTTCTACTGGGTTTTTGCCACTGTTTTTCCTTATGAAAATTCTAAGGGTGATAAAGGTTATCTCTCAATTAGAAAGATGGCAACAAGAGATGAGATAGAGATACATCAAAAGCTCTATAAAGAGATGAACAATAAAAAAGAGATAGCATAAAAGGAGCTAGTTATGTTTAGATCATTTAAATCAAGGTTTACATTTGCAATTGTATTTATGGTAGTTTCTCTATCTGTTATTTTTAATATAAGCTCTTACATAGCACATCAAAAAAATATAGAGAGAGTAAAAAAGATTAAAGTAGAGATGATTGTTGATTTTAAAAAAGAGATGCCAGAGGCTGATATAGACAATATAGCTGTAAATGCTCAAAAGAGTTTAGAAAATATAAGAGAAGAGTTTGTATCTTCACTTATAAAAACAAATGCAATTATTATGCTTTTTGCAACTTTCTTTGGACTTTTGGCTTATTTTGCTGTTAATAGCTCTTATAAGGAGATTATTAAAGCAAAAGAGTTTGTATCAAAATTTGCAGAGTATATCTCTTTTAAGAGAAATAGTATAAATGCAATAGAGGGCAATCCTAAATCAAACAAGATAGTTTATGAAGTTTTACAAGAGTTAAATGGTATTTTAAAAATTTATGATAAACATAAAGAGGACGATTTAAAAATTATTGGAGAGACTCTTTTAATCTCTGCAAAAGCGAGTAGAGGAGATTTTTCACATAGAATTACAAGTGATTCAGAAAATCATATAACATCCTCTTTAGCAAAATCATTTAACACAATGTTAGATAGCATGGAGACGATTCTTAAACAGACTGTACAAAAGCTTAATGATTATCAGCATCATAATTTTGATAAAAGTATAGACATCAGTAATTTAAGAGCAGATATGCAAGAGTTGGCGGTTGGTGTAAATAATCTAGGTAAAAGTTTGCATAAAAATGAAGATGAAAATAGGATGCAAAAAGAGCTTCTTGAGAGTAATTCAGAAAATTTATCTAAAACAATCTCAAAATTAAATTCACAAACCATACAAGAGTTAGATACTATAGTTGATAAAACAACACAAAAACTAATAAATGCAAATGAAAAAGAGAGCCAAATGGCAGTCCAAATTATGGAGTTAGATTCACAAGCAAAAGAGGCAAAAGGTGTTCTTAGTGTTATAAGAGATATAGCAGATCAGACAAATCTTTTAGCTTTAAATGCTGCGATTGAAGCTGCTAGGGCAGGGGAACACGGTAGAGGTTTTGCTGTAGTTGCTGATGAGGTTAGGAGTTTGGCTGAAAAGACACAAAAATCATTAATAGAGATAGACATGAGCATAAGTTCTGTCGTTGAGGCGATAGGGAAAACTTCAGAGAATATGAATGACAATGCAAAAGAGATAGGGATTTTAGCAAAAGATATCGGATTAGTAAAAGAGAAAACTTCAGAAGTGGTTGAGGTAATTGGAGCTTTAAATAAGGGATAAGTTTAAGGGGACTTAAACATAGATATGTTCACCCTCTTTTACGATGTGAACTTTGATGGCGAGTCGCTCTTTTATACTCTTTTTAAATGTTTCAATTTTGTCAGTTTCCCCATGTATGAGGTAGATTGTTTCTAACTCTTTAAAATGTGAAATCCAATCTATTAGATCTTCTCTATCTCCGTGTGCGGAAAATCCATTGATTGTGTGTATCTTTGCTTTGATAGCAATTTTTTCACCGCGTACATAGATATGTTCAGCGCCATCTACGATTTTTCTACCTAGTGTTCCACTTACTTGATAACCCACAAAGATTAATGTATTTTTTTCATCCCACAATCGATGCTTAAAGTGATGCAATATCCTACCTCCAGTACACATGCCGCTACCAGCTATGATAATGGCTCTGTTTTGGATATTGTTGATTGAGATGGATTGTTTTGGGCTTTGTGTAAGTTGTAAGGCTTCAAATTTAAAAGGATTACTTCCTAAAATTGCATTCATCTTATTTTCTTCATTTAGAAGTTCTAGGTGGTGATTGTATAGGTTAGTTGCTTTGATGGCAAGTGGGCTATCCAAAAAGACTTTGCAGCCATTAAGAAATCCATTTTCATACATATCTTTAAGCAATACAAGAATTTCTTGAGTTCGCTCTAGTGCAAAAGAAGGAATCATAACATTTCCTCCTCTTTTAATTGTCTCTATGACGGCTTGTTTAAATTCTGTTACACTCTCATCCAAGTTTCTATGAACTCTGTCTCCGTATGTGGACTCAACAAAAAGTGTATTTGTATTTGTCCCGTATTCAAGAGAGTTTATGACAAGCCTATGACGGCTACCTATATCACCAGAAAAGACAATTCGTTTTGACAAGGTATCTTCGACAAAATTAATTTCTATAAATGCTGAACCTAAAATATGTCCAGCTTCTTTAAGTGTTATTGAAATCCCATCACTAAGTGTAACTGATGCATGATAGTCTGCATTTTTTCTTCTTTTTTTGAAGGTATTTGCTACATCTTCTGTATCATAAAGTGGTTTTGGTACATTTTTGGAAGTGCCTTGTCGTTTTGCTTTTTTATAGAGTGTTTTATACTCTTCATTTAAAATTTTTGCTGCATCTAGTAGCATGATTGAAGCTATGTCAAAAGTAGCTTTAGTAGCTATGATAGTGCCTTTAAAACCCTCCTTGACAAGTTTGGGAACACGACCTATGTGATCTAGATGCCCATGAGTTAAAAGAAGAAAATCAATTGAAGAGGGGTCAAAGTCAAAAGAGTCATAATTTTTATGTTCTGCATTTCCTTGAAACATACCACAATCGATGAGTATTTTCACATCTCCAATTTCTAGAAGATGACACGAACCTGTTACCATCTGAGCTGCTCCATATGAGGTTACCGTTGCCATAACTACTCCTTGTAAAAGTTGCCTGCTGTATTGTATCATTATTTTGGATATTGGGTTGTTTAACCTGCTACTTATCACTTTTTTGATAATATTTACTAAGTGAATTATGTCGCTTAGTGCCTGCTTATAGGCTTTTACTTGACTTTTATATAAAGGCTAAGTTATAAAAATTTATACAAAAAAATTGGGAGTTGTTATATGAATTATCAAAATGAAAAATTACCTGAGGGTTCAGTAAAAGTTGGTTCTACTCCAAGTATGACCCAAGATACAGTTGTAAAAGGGATTTTAAAAAATCACTTAGCTCCAAAAGGTAAATATGCTCTTGTTGTTGTAGAAGAGGGGAGTTTGCAGTATATTTGGGAAGATGATAAAGAGAATGTTTTAGATGCAGATGTAGATAATCCAATAGTTATAGAACCAGAGAGATTTCATCAAGTGATAATCACGGGTCCTGTAAAGTTTAGAGTTGAGTTTTATAAGGTTTTAAAAGAGGGTGAGATAGAGAGTAAAAAAGGGGATAGACCTGGAGAGGTTTTTTGTGAGTGTATGAGTTAAAACTTTTTTTTAGATAGCCGATACTTCATATTATTCTTAAGGAGTTTATATGGAGTTTATCTCAAATAATGCTGGTTTATTTATCAGTAGTGTTATAGTTTTGTTGTTGGTTAATTTATATATTTACGATCGTTTTGTTCAGAGAAAACATCAATTGTTGATTAATTATCCAATTGTCGGTAGGATGCGTTATCTATTTGAAGCTCTTCGGGACCCACTTCGTCAATATTTTGGAGATGAGAATTTTTATGAGTCTCGTGATAAGATAGATTGGGTTTATAGATCTGCTAAAAATGTCTCTTCTTTTATGTCATTTTCTGTATCGAAAGCTACATCTGGTTCAAGATTTATTCTTAAGCACTCATCAAGTGTTAAAAATGATGATGAGGTTTTAGATGATTTTTCAGTCACTTATGGAAAAGATTGTTCAAAACCTTTTGTTGCACAAACTCCTATAATTCGTTCAGCCATGAGCGATGGAGCTTTAAGTCCAGAAGCAGTTCGTGCTTTTACAATGGGGGCGGAACTTAGTAATTTTGCTTTAAATACAGGTGAGGGTGGGTTGACTTCTAACTATTTTTATACACATCGCCCAGATACACAAAACAGAGAGTATCTTGAAGTTATCCAAAGTACACCTTTTGCCGAATTTGCTTACAATGTAGTTTCATTTTTATTCAATCGTTCAGCTGCTGTTAAAGTTTATAGAAAAATCCTACTCAACGAAAAGGCTGAAAATACCTATATATATGATTCAAAAACTCATATCTTGTTTCGATTAAATTGGGATGCTCCACTAGATGTATATCCTAATGATGTTCCTGAAGATATGCCTGATTTGATACTTCAAGTTGGTTCAGGTTTATATGGAGTTAGAGATGCAGATGGAAATTTTGATCCTGCTAGATATGAGAAAACTATGAGATTTTGTCGTATGACAGAGATAAAAATTGCACAAGGAGCAAAGCAGACGGGAGGAAAGCTTGTTGGATCTAAAGTGACACCTGATATAGCTTATTATCGTGGAGTAAAAGAGGGAGAAGATCTGATATCTCCAAATCGTTTCCCTTATGCAAATGATACTAGAGAGCTTTTTGAATTTATGGCAAAATTAAAAAAAATATCAGATAAACCAGTTGGTATGAAGATAGTAGTTTCAGATATAAAATCAGTTGAAGAGATAGTCTCTTTGATGGCAGACTATAAAGAAGAATCCAAGTTAATACCTGATTTTATCACTGTAGATAGTGGACAAGGTGGAAGTGCCACTGCTCCGTTAGAGCTTATGGAGAGTGTTGGACTTTCAACTTATAATGCTCTTTATATAGTTGATATGATGCTTAGAAAATACAATTTAAAAGAGGATGTAAAAATCATATCAAGCGGTAAGATATTGACACCTGATGATGTTGTTGTGGCTTTAGCAATTGGAGCTGATGGCATTGGAATTGCAAGAGCATTTATGATGAGTGGGGGATGTATTCGTGCTCGTATGTGTTCAGGAACAGGCTCTCATGTATGCCCTATTGGTATGGCAACACAAGATCCTAAAAAAAGAGCATCTTATCTTGTTACAAAAAAAGCAGGAGAGATTGCAAACTATCATACTAATCTTTTAAAAGGTGTAAAGACGGTATTAGCTGTTATGGGGCTTGTTAGTATAAATGAGTTGGAAAAGAAGCATCTCTCATATCAAAATAAAGCAGGAGAGATATTTTTTGATATTGATAATTATTTTAGAAAAAAACTTCAAATTGATGAGAAAAAGTCTAAAAAAGTAGTTAAAATTAAAGAGAGTGAATTGGTATAGTTCACTTTTTTTATACAAAGTTTTGATATAATTTACAAGAAAAATGAAGGAGAGAAGATGCGTATTTTAGTAGCAATTTTATTTTTTAGTATCTCTTTATTTGCTTGTGAAGGAGACTGCATGGCTTGCCATCCAGGGCTTTTAAAAGATGGAAAATTAGATAAAGAGCATCAAGTGTTAAAGAGTTGTGTAAATTGCCACACAAAAGAGCAGATGGAGAGGATTGATATGGGTGGCGGATGTGGTCAAGACTGCTGGGAATGTCATGATGTTAAAAAAGTTTCTGCAAGTGGAATTAAAGAGCATGCTGGTTTACAAAAGTGTATAACTTGTCACTTGAAACTTAAAAAAGATGGGTTTTTGATAGAGTATAAACCTTCTCCAAGTTCAGGAAAACCTACAACTTTGGATAGTTTGCTTTTTAAATAATATTAAGAGCATCTCTAAATTTTTTAGAAATGTTACTAAAATAGCATTCTTAAAAAAATATTTTTAGTACAATTTTAGATAAATTAAACAGATGCTAGGAGCAGATATATGAGTTTATCTAAGAGAGTATATTTATGAGAGTTAAAAAAAAGGCTTTTGGGCTTTGGAGTGCTATTTTTTTAGGTATTGGTTCTATGGTTGGAGCTGGTATTTTTGTACTCTTGGGAGAGGCTGGGGCTATTGCTGGAAATTTGGTTTGGGTCTCTTTTATATTTGGTGGTATAATCGCTTTACTTAGTGGATACTCTCTTGCTAAGTTGGCTTCAGCATATCCTAGTCGTGGTGGAGTTGTGGAGTATTTAGTGCAAGGTTATGGAGAGGGTGTATTTTCAGGCTCTATTTGTCTGCTTTTTTATCTCTCAGCGATGGTTGCAATTGCCATGGTTGCTAAAACATTTGGAACTTATGCTTCGATGATGATGGGCTCATACTCTCTGTTTTGGGCAAATTTATATAGTGTGGGTATATTACTTTTTTTTGTGATTATTAATCTTGCAGGTAGTTCGTCAATTGCAAAGATTGAAAATATAGTAGTTATAATCAAACTTATAATTATCACTATTTTTACAATCATTGTCTTTTTTTATATAGATCCTAAACTTTTAGCTTTAAAAGATGCTCCGCCTGTTATGAATGTTTTTTCAGCTATTGCACTTACTTTTTTTGCTTATGAAGGATTTCGTGTTATAACTAATACAGTAGAAGATATGGATAACCCGTCAAAAACAGTGCTTCGTGCTATGTTTATATCTATAGGTTTAGTGATGATACTTTATGTGGCAGTTGCATTTGCAGTATTTGGAAATTTGACATTGGGTGAAATTATAAAGGCTCAAGATTATGCATTAGCTGAGGCAGCAAAACCTGTATTTGGTCAAATTGGCTTTACAATTATGGCTACAGCGGCACTTATATCAACAGCTTCATCCATAAATGCAAATCTTTATGCCGTTACAAATGTTACATACACTATGGCAAAAAATGGAGAGTTACCCGAAGTTTATGAGCGAAATGTATGGAATAGTAGTGAAGGATTAGTTATAAGTGCAATTTTTTTAATCTTTTTTATACTATTTTTTAAATTAGATGAGATTGCAGCTATCGGTTCTATATCTATACTGTTTATTCATGCACTTGTGCATATTGGGCATCTTTTTAAGATTAAAAAAACAGGTGCTTCAAAAATATTGGTTTTATTTGCAATATTGACAATTAGTGTCGCGATTGTTTTGGCACTTATGTATACATCAAAGCATATTCCAAATGTTGGATATTTTATAGCTGGTGGGGTTATACTTGCTTTTATATTGGAGATTGGATTGAGACTTATAACAAAAAGAGTTATTACAAAACAGATTAAGGAGAAAAAGTTATGGAAGAAAATAGTAGAAAAATTGTAATAAGTGGTATTGATATTCCATTTTTAGATTTGGTATTTTTGTTGGTTAAAATTGTTTTAGCTTCTATACCAGCAATGATAATTGTCTATTTTATTTTTGCACTACTTGCGACACTATTTGGTGGTATTTTTATGTTTAGAGGTATGTAGATGCAACTAAAGTAGCAACCTTAGATAAATACTCTTGGTATAATTTCAAATGGTTTATTAAATCAAATAAAATATATTGGAGGTGTTAGTTATGTTAAAAGTCGATTTAAGTGAGGAAGAGTCTATAGCTACTTTAGAGCCGAGTGGTTCGCTGTCTGAGGATGATTTTCAGCTGGTGACTAAAGTTATTGACTCATTTATCCAAAAGAGTGGGAAACTAAATGGTATTGTAATTTATACAAAATCGTTTCCTGGATGGGATTCATTTGGGGCATTGCTTAAACATTTGAAATTTATCAAAGAGCATCACAAAAAAGTGTCACATGTGGCTTTTGTTACAGATTCTGTTGTTGGAGAGTTTGCTAAACATGTTGGGAGTCATTTTGTTAATGCACAAGTTAATAATTTCTCTTTTAATCAGTTAGAAGATGCTAAAAGATGGATATTGGGTACAGAGTAAGTTTTGGGGTTGCCCTTATAACTGTGGTGCTATGATTCTCATCAAATTTTCCATTATTACTCTTGGATGAGAAGCTTTTTTTGTCCCTATTTCTGAGTGGGACAATAGGTTTTTCATCCAAATTTCTATCTCTTTTATAACTCTGTGAGAGTGTACAAATGTGGCTATTTCATAATTTAAAAAGAGACTTCTATTGTCAAGATTTACACTTCCTAACATTACACTCATATCATCAAAAATTATTGCTTTTGCATGTAACATTTCACCATTGTGAAGAGCGATTTCAATACCCTCTTCTTCAAGTTCACGCATGTATGAGCTCCTCGTTAAGTCAGCAATAAGATGGTTTGAAGTTTTAGGAGTGATGAGTTTTATATCTAAACCTTTATGTTTTGCAATGATAAGTGCTTGTGAGAGTGAAGTGTCAGGTACAAAATAAGGCGTAACTATCCATATGCGTTTCTTCGCACTAAAAATAGCACAAAGAAGCGTCTCATACAATACATCTCTACTCATATCCGGCCCAGAAGGTACAACTTGTAAGGAAGTATCTCCTTCTTTGCTTTTTTTTCTGTTTTTAAATTTAAGATTTTCACCAGATGCATAAAACCAATCAGATGCAAATATCTCAAAAAATAACTCAACTGATTTTCCCTCAATTAAAAAGAGTATATCATTCCATCTTGATTTATTGGGCATGGGACCCAAATATTCATTTGATAAATTTAAACCACCACTTAAGACTTTATTATTATCAAATAGATATATTTTTCTATGGTTTCTAAGATTTATATAGTTTCTAAATGGCATTTTAAATATAGGCATAAAAAATTCAACTTTTACTCCAGAATCTCTTAGTTTGTTTAAATGATATTGAAAAAGATATAGTTTCCAAGAGCCAAGTGAATCTATAAGTATCTGTATTTTAACACCATCATCTGCTCTTTTTATAAGTTCATTGATAATTTTAACTGTTACATCATCATATTTGAAAACATAAGTACTTATGTATATTGATGTTTTGGCATTTTTGATACAATCAATTAATATTTCATAAGATTTTGTAGAGTCTGTATAGAGTTTAAAATATTGGTTTTTATTTATATCTGTAATACTATATTTTTCTAGATTTATATGGTTTTTTTTGTATCTATTTTGGCGTTTTCTAGAACCAAAAATAAAATACAAGATAACTGCTATATAAGGCACTAAGATTATAAACAAAAGCCATGCTATCATGTTGGCAGATGAGCGTCTTTTATACAACATGTGTACAATCACTAAAATGACAATAGCTTCACCTAAAATAATAAAACTATGAAATATTAAAATATGTGTAAAATCAAAGTTCAAACTAAATCCCTAATATTCATAGATGATGTTAATATACAATAAAAATTTTAATAAATCTTACAAATGTTACTAAAGTAGCAATCTTGCTGAAATATTCTTAGTATAATTTCAAATAGTTTATTCGATATAGACTAAATAAATTATATACTAGGATGAAAAAATGAAAAAAAATTTTCTTACTTCCACCGTTGTAGCTTCAATTTTATTTGGAGCAGTGGCACTTTATGCTGAGTCAGCAGAAAAAGTTTCTAAACATACTAAAAGTTTTGAGAGTGTACATCATATGAGTGGTTACAAACAACAAAAAGCTTATGTAGACAAAGAGATACAGCTACAAACTAAAGAGTTTAAAAATGCACCCAAGGAGGTTCTAGATGGCTTACAAAACACATTAGAAGCACTTAGGGCATTGCAAAATGGTGATGATGAAAATGCAAAAGATAGACTTGCACAAGCTACCAAACTCTTTAACAAAGCACTTAAAGATGATCCAAAACTTGGATTGGTGCCTATTACAAATAGTATCAACATCAATGAAGTTCAAGCAAAACCAAAAGATATAAAAGAGACTATTGATTTGGTAAAAGATTTACTGGCAGATTATCGTATTCAAGATGCACGAGATATTTTGATACCCCTTAAAGATGATGTAGAGATTACTACAAATTTTATTCCAATGGAGATTTATCCTATTGCCACTAAAAAAGCACTAGATACATTAGATAAGGGGCAAAAAGATGCAGCATTGGAGATACTGGTATCTGGGCTTAGCACTGTAGTTACACAAAAAATTCGTATTCCTATTTCACTTTTAAAGGCTGAGGACTTGCTTATAAAAGCTTCAAATATTGATAAGAGTAAAAAGAAAGAAGCTCATCAATTGTTACAAGATGCAAATGAGCAGTTAGAAAAAGCACTATTACTAGGTTATACAGATAGGCACTCAAAAGAGTATAAAACAATTACAAAAGAGATTGAAGTAATTCAAAAAGAGATTAAAGGTAAAAATGAGGTAGAAAAACTCTATGAGCGTACCAAAGAGTTTTTTGGATCACTTTTACATAAAACTAGAAACATAGTTTACAAAATTAAATCAGATAGTAAAGAAGCTGATAAAAATAGTAAAGAATAGGAGTTGTTATGTGGAGTTATCCATTAAAAGAGTCTCTTTTAGCAAAAATTGGTAAGGATGCAAAAATTGCTGGTACTGTTTTTATTGTATTGGGAATTATTGGTGTAGTATTTCCAACTTTTGTAACATTAGCTACAGTGCTGTTTGTCTCATGGCTAATGCTTTTTGCTGGTATTTTAGCAAGTTATTTTACTTGGATAACTAACCGCGGTGACTGGTTAGGTTGGCTTAAAAGTATTATTTTGATAGTTGTGGCACTTTTTATGATGTTTTATCCCATGAGTGGGGTAGGAACGATAGGAGTGGTACTATCTGTCTACTTTTTTGTAGATGCTCTTGCAGGTTTTGGGCTTGCAAGAGCTATGTATCCAAACAAAGGTTGGTGGGTTTGGCTTGTTAATGCTTTGCTCTCTTTTGCCTTGGGAGTGTTTTTTGTTGTGGGGTGGCCTTTTAGCTCTTTATATTTGATTGGTATTTTCATCGGGATAAATCTTCTATTTGATGGAATTACTCTCTTTTTTACGGGGCATTTATTTCATAAAATTGATAAAGGAGGGATATAAATGAAAGATTTTTTTATAAAGATAACGGATTGGGTTTTACAAAATTAGTATTTTAGCTGGTAGATTATGTCTACCAGCATATTACAAAAGGTTTAATTCAATCAATTAACATTAGTATTTATGAAGAGTCTTGTGCCTCAATAGTAGTCAAAGTGGATACAAAACACATTGATAAAATTAAGATAATACAAGATGGTAGTGCTATAGTTATAAAAAGTGTTGGTGGTGCAAAAAAAGACTCCACTATGAGTATGTATTCTATCTTATGTCTATCTGTCCTGAAATCTTTAATCGTCTCTAGTTGTTTTAGTAGCTCTCTTTTGTTTCTTATTTTCATACCTTGTGGTATCTAATATTTGTTTAAATGTTGTATAACTTCTCATCGGATTTACCTATGAAAAAATAAACAACCTAAAAATTTAAGCTTATTATGATGGTTTCTTTGCCTCTCAAATTTGTATAAAATCAACATAACAGAAAAATTTAATTTTATATACTTTAATATGATATACTTAGGATATACAAAACAGTAGGAGTAAATCATGACAGCAATAATTTCAAAATGGGGTAACTCTCAAGGTCTAAGACTTCCTAAAAGTATAGTTAAAGATTTAAATTTATCAATTGGCGATGAACTGAAAATAACTACCGAAAATAACAAAGTTATATTAGAGCCTATCAGACATAAAAAAAAATACAATATTCATGATTTAGTTAAAAAAGTTCCAAAAGATTATAAAGCTTATGAAGAATTTCAAACTCAAATGGGGATAGAAGAGTGGTAGAATATATCCCTGAACTTGGAGACTTGGTTATTTTAACTTTTGATCCACAAAGTGGTCATGAGCAAAAAGGAAGAAGACCAGCGGTAATAGTCAGCAATAAAGTTTTCAATCAACATCTTGGACTTGCCTTTGCTTGTCCTATTACAAATACTAAAAGAGATTTTCCTTTTCATGTTGAGGTTAAAAGTCAAAATTTAACAGGTTTTATAATGGTTGAACAGTGTAAATCTATTGATTATAAAACGAGAAAAATAAAATTTGTTGAAAAGGCAGATCAAACAATAATTGATGAAATTTTAGCTATTTTAGGTAGCATAGTCGCTAAAGCATAACAACACTTTGGAAAAAAATATGTAGCTCCAATGACTATTTTAACTGAGCAAAAAAATTTGTTATCATAATAGATATTTTTGCAATTGTGGATAGCTATATATTTTTCAAGTCCACCGTTAGGTAAAAGGATTAATAATATGAATTTGAAAGAAATAATAATACAATCTACTAAAGCAATGCTATCTGATGACAAAGAACCTTTGTTGTTTGTAGAGCTTCTTGAATTGAAAGATTATAAAAATGCATATAAAATGCTCTCAGAATCAAACAAATCAAAATATACATTAGAAGAATTTAAAAAATTTGTAACCGAAGACCCAATTAATGAAAACCCAACTCCAGGTAATTTTCAAGAAGAACAAATGCCATATAAGAAAGTGGCAATTCAATTTGCCACTTTCTTGGTTAGAAGAGAATACAAACACGCATTTAATATGTTGTGTAAATCTCAACAAGAAGAATATACAGCCACATCGCTTGAAAAGAATATGAATGATATGACAGATTATTTTCAAAATAATCGTAATATTTGGGTAGCTATAAAATTTGTAGAGGAAGAAGGAGCAATTGATGATAAATGTATTTATGTTCCAATTGAAGAAGATGGAAATTCTGAAGCTGTAACGGTAGAAATTTGTTTAGAAAATGGAAAACAATGTATTAGAAGTATTGAGTGGGGAAGACCTTAATTTACCTAATAAAACCTCATATAATTAATCCATAGCAAAAAAGCAACAATTTCAATTCATGTTTCTCTAAACTCTTTAAGAATCGTATATATTAAAAGATAATAAAACCAGCAGTAAATACTAAAGCATTATTGAAGTCAGTCGTGACAGTTTTTTAATACCCAATAAGAGTTGTTCTATAATTTTTAAATGCAACTAAAGTAGCAGATGGTATTTAGTATAAATAGTACAATTAGATATTTAATATTAGGGAGATATTATGAGAGATGTTGTACATGCGATTATTTTTGGGTTTAGAGAGATTTTAACTTGGGAAGTTATGAAGTTAGCTTTTGTTAGTGGTGTGATTGTTAGTGCTATTTGGGCTTTTATTGGTTTTATTTTTTGGAATCAGATTGTTTCGTTGAGTGGTTATATATTAGAGCTTGTGCCCTTTTCGATGGTTCGTTCAAATGGTGCTTGGATGCTCTCATCATTTCTTTGGTTTGGGCTTGTTTTATTGACATTTGCTTTGATTTTTGCATTTTTTGGAAATTTTATTTTGAGGAGTGTTTCTAAGGAGAGATACACCTCTTTTTCTGTAATAGTTGCAATTTTAAGTGCTATTTTTTGGGCTGTGATATGGTTTTTTAAGGGAGATTATATCTATCATCAATTTTTAAAGCTTTTAACTTGGCTTCCTTTTGAGACGATAGAAAAGGGAATAGGCTACTTGATGGGGTTTTATTTTATTTATAGTGCTATCGTTGTTACGATGGTATTTGTTGTAAGTATTTTTAGTAAGCCTCTTATTAAATCTATTGAAAAAAGAGAGTTTCCAAAAGATGAAATTTTAAAACATCATGTACTAAAATCTATAGGTTATACTTTGAGAGATAGTGTTATTTTTCTTATACTCTCATTGCTTATATTTCCTCTTCTTTTTATTCCTGTTGTTAATTTTATTGTTTTGATTATTTTATGGGTGTGGCTTGTCAAAGATACATTTAAATATGACTCAGCATCTTTGTTATTTGATAAGATAGATAAGAAGACTTTGAAAGAGCATAATTTAGCAACTTGGGTAATTAGCTTTGTAACGGCACTCTTTAACTTTGTGCCTGTGTTTAATATTTTTGGACCATTTTTTGGTGAGATATCAATGTTTTATTATTTTAAAAATAAAAAAGTTAAAGGAGATTTGTGATGAAAAATATAAAAAGAGTTATAGCTGTTTTAAACGATTTTGAAAAGGCTGATATTGTACTTAAAAAGGCTTTGGAGTTCTCATCACAAAAAGATGCTGTTTTAGAGGTGTTGTATGTGCATGAAGAGCCGTTATTTGATCTGCCTGATTTTTTTCAATTACAAGATGATGTTGAAGATGATATTATAGATGCACAGAAGATTAAAAAAGAGTTAAAGCATAGAATCAAAGAGATTAGTGGCAGCCAAGAGTGTGCTGTTTTGGTCTATATTAATGATACCGTAAGTAGATTAGAAGCGTTAACCAAAGGGGATACTAGTGTCTTTGTTATAACGGCATATTATGAAAAAATTACACAAAAATTGGTACAAAAAAATCGCTTGCCTATATTGGTTATAAAAAATGATATAAAAGATTATCAGAAGATAGTTATACCTGTTGATTTAACTAAAAGTTCATATGGATGTATTGATTTGGCAAAGATGATTTTTCCACAGGTTAATAAACGGCTTTTATATGATTATCGTTATGTGATTGATTACTCTTTGGTAGATACAGGCTATCTTGGTATGTCAGCAACTGAACCGGTGATGAATAGCTCTTTAAATGAGGAGGTAAAACAAAATAAATTAGAGTTGTTTGAAGCTTTAAAAAAGGAGATGGAGTTAGAGGGTGATTTTATTGAGGAGTCTTTGTTGATTGAGGAGGATTTATCTAATTTTATTAATACAAATCATTTTGATTTGACTATTTTATCTTTTGATAGGGATTTCTTATCGATAGACTCTATCTCTTTATTATTGTTAAAAATGCTTCATACAGATATTTTAATTTGTCCTATTTTGAAAGAGTGATATGAAATATTATAAAAAAGTTTCTGGCAGAGAGAAGATTACTTGTCTTCTTTGTCGCCACTACTGCCAGATAAAAGAGGGACAAGTAGGTATCTGTGGTGTTAATAAAAATGTTAAACAGAATTTAGAGACAATTGTCTATGGACATCCTATAGCTTTGAATGTTGATCCTATAGAGAAAAAACCACTCTATCATCTATTGCCAAGTACTACTGCTTTGTCATTTGGTACAGTTGGATGTAACTTTAAATGTCCGTTTTGTCAAAATTGGGATATATCTCAGGAGAAAAAAGTTGATAAATCTATCAAAGTAACTCCAAAAGAGATGGTTGATATGGCACTAAAACATGGTTCAAAATCTATCGCTTATACATATAATGAGCCAACAATTTTCTATCCTTATGCTAAAGATATAGGAGTTATAGCCAAAGAGAAAGGGTTAAAAAATGTTTTTGTGAGTAATGGTTTTTTATCACCAGAAATTATCAAAGATATGTCAAGTTGGTTAGATGCGGCTAATATTGATCTTAAAAGCTGGGATGAGGCATACTATAAAAAAGTTTTAAAAGGTGGATTAGAAGGGGTTAAAGATACACTTAGATTGATGGTAAGTGAGGGGATTTGGGTAGAGGTTACTACCTTGCTTATAGAGGGTGAGAATGATAGTGACAAAGATTTAGAGAAGATGGCACAATTTATATCAAATGATTTGGGTAGATATGTACCGTGGCATCTGAGTGCTTTTCATCCAAGCTATAAGATGCAAGATCATAAATCTACAGGATTTAATACACTAAAAAGAGCTAGTGATATTGCTAAAAAAGCTGGATTGTATTATGTCTATATGGGAAATGTTCCAGTAGATGTCAATACCTATTGTCCAGATTGTGAAGAGTTATTGATAGAGCGTAGTGGGTATTTGGTAACGGCTAATAATCTTGTTGATGGAAGATGTCCAAAATGTAAAACAGAGATACAAGGAGTATGGAAGTGAGTATAAGAAAAAGTGTTGTAAGTGGAGAGTTTTATCCATCAGATACAAAAGAGATTAAAAAGATGTTTGCACACTATAACTCTATATTAGATGAGCAACTTAAAGATAAGTCCTTACTTTTAAAAAAACCAAGAGCTATTATAGTTCCTCACGCTGGGTATGTTTACTCTGCATTTACAGCAAATATTGCATTTAGGTTGTTTAAAAACACTCATGCTAAACGAGTTGTAGTGATAGGTCCTAGCCATCAGGTTTATCTTAAAGGGACAAGTGTATCTGATTATGAGAAGTATGAGACACCGTTTGGGGATTTACAGATAGATGGTAGTTTGGTTGATGAGTTAAAAGCAGAGTTTAAACTAAACTTTGTAGAAGATGC
>JAMOMC010000133.1 GCA_027068765.1 Campylobacterales bacterium | reverse complement strand
AAAATCCCAAAAACTTTTACACTTGATGAGTTAAAAGAGTTATCTGTTGGTTTTTTAAAAGCTTCAAATGAGTTTAACTTTGAAATCATAGGTGGTGATACAGTAGCTGGAGATAAACTAGATATAAGTATAACTCTAATCTCAAAAAGCAAAGCCCCAACTCTCCGCACAGGTTTAAAAATGGGTGATTTAGTTGCATATACTGGAGAGTTAGGAAGTGTAAAAAGAGATCTTGAAAAGCTTTTAAAAGGAGAGAGTATAGATAAAAACTCAAAATTTATCAAGCCCTTGTTAAAAGCTGATTTTTTCTATGAGGCATCTTCGTTTATAAATGGTGCTTTAGATATTTCAGATGGACTTAGCAAGGATTTATCTAGGCTTAGTAGTTTAAATAGTGTGGGATTTGAGTTTATTTGTAACTTTAGTAAAGATATTTTATGTAGTGGTGAAGAATATGAGATACTTTTTACCTTTGAAGAGAAAAATTTAGATATTATAAAGAAGATTGCTAAAAAACACGATACCAAAATCACCGTTTTTGCTAAAGTAATTCGGGGTAGTTACACCTCTTGTTGTAAAGAAAATCATTTTTAGGAAGAGATTTGAATAGACTATTTTATCTTAATCATAGTGCTATTAATGCACATTTTACAAAAAATTCAAAAGATTTTGTAGTTACAGAGATACCTCTTTATGAGTTTTGCGGTGAGGGTGAGCATCTCATACTTAAAGTTAGAAAAAAAGATTTAACAACTTGGGGAATGCTTGAAATTTTTAGCAAACTAACCAGTGTTAAAGTGAGAGACTTTGGATATGCAGGCTTAAAAGACAAAGATGGAATGACCGTGCAAAACATAAGTATGCCAAAAAGAATGGAACACACACTTGAAAATTTCACACACCCAAACATCAAAATATTGGAAAAAACATACCATAAAAATAAACTAAAAACAGGACACTTAAAAGGAAACAGATTTTTTATCCGTCTAAAAAAAGTAAATCCAACAGATGCACACAAACTAAAACAAGTTTTAAAAACTCTGAAAAAAGATGGGTTTGCAAACTATTTTGGTTACCAAAGATTTGGAATAAATGGCGACAATTATGAGAGAGGAAGAGGAATATTGGAAGGGAAGATAAAAGAGAGAAACAAAAAAATGAGAAACTTTTTTATCTCAGCTTACCAGAGTCATCTCTTTAATCTCTGGCTCTCAAAGAGAGTTGAGATTAGTAAGCTTTTTAACTCATTTGATGAAAAAGAGCTTTTTACTCTGTTTAATTTTCCAAAAGAGATTATCAAAAAAATAAAAGCACAAAAAAGTTTTTTCAAGATGCTTCCAGGAGAGACTCTTCATCACTATCCTTTTGGAAAAGTTTTCATCTGTGAAGATTTAGATGTAGAAGCAAAACGGTTTTTTGAAAAAGATATAACTATTGCAGGATTACTTCCTGGGCATAAAACATCTATTTCAACTGGTTTAGCAGGAAATTTTGAAAAAGATTTTATAAAAGAGTGTGAAAATTTTATAGAAAAGATGAACGGTACAAGACGACTTGCATGGATTTGGGCTGATGAAATTGAGCATCAATACAAAGAAGATGAGGCTTGGTTTGAGTTTAGTTTCTCTTTGCCAAAAGGCTCATATGCAACTGTATTTTTAGAAGAGCTAACCCATATCAAAGAGAAAGGTTTTTAATAAACTCATCAAAACTTTTTAAATTCAAGTTAGCATCTCTTTGCTTTTTACCCCACATAGGCTCAGGAAAATATGAATCATTAGAAAATCTAGCTTGAATATGAAAATGAACATGTGGCAAATAGTTACCAAACGAAGCGATATTAATCTTTGTAGGATTATAATATAGAAGCATCCGATTTTCGATGATATCCAAAACTCTCCAAATCTCTTGTTTTACATTTTTTGGACACTGCGAAAATTCTTTATAAGGCTTGAGTGTAAAAATTTTTAACCAAGGTATCTCACTCTCATGAATCTCTACAAAGATAAGAGAGTTTTCAAAAATTTTCATCTATTTTTGATTAAAATAGACTAATGCACTTCCCCAAGTAAGCCCGCCACCAAATGTATCTAAAAGCATAAGATCACCTGATTTTAATCTACCCTTTTCATACCAGTCATTTATAGCCATGGGGATAGATGCCGCTGATGTATTTCCATATTTTTCGACTGTTAAAACAACTTTTTCATTTGGAAAATTTAGTTTTTTAGAGACTGCATCTATGATACGAAAATTTGCTTGATGGGGTATAAAAAAGTCTATATCATCGCTACTTAGCTCATTTTTCTCTAAAATATTTTTTACATCTTTTGTGAGAGTATTTACAGCAATTTTAAAAGTTTCATTTCCTTTCATCTTTAGGTAATGAAGTCCATCATCTAACATCTTTTGAGAGCAAGGATTTTTAGAGCCCCCTCCAGGTGTTATCAAAAAGTTTTGATATGAACCATCAGATGAAGTGTGGATATCTACTATCGACTCCTCTTTTTTTAAGCTCCCACCAATGACAGCAGCCCCTGCTCCATCACCAAAAAGTATACAAGTAGTTCTATCTTTATAATCTACAATCGAACTCATCTTTTCAGCACCAATAATAAGCACATTTTTTTTAAGACCTGACTCTATAAAAGCTTTTGCAATACTAAGTGCATAAACAAAACCACTACAAGCAGCAGAAATATCAAATGCAGTTATATGAGAAATTCCAAGCTTATCAGCAACCACACAAGCAGTTGAAGGCATGCAGAAAAAATCAGGAGTAATCGTAGCACAGATGATTGCATCTATCTCATCAATTTTTAAACCACTTCTTTGTATCGCTACTTTAGAAGCTTCATAAGCTAAATCACTTGTTGATTCATCTTCATTGGCGATATATCTATCTTTTATACCAGTTCTTTGATATATCCACTCATCACTTGTATCCACCATTTTCTCTAAATCTTTATTGCTTAGCTTATTTGAAGGCACATAAGCTCCAATTGATTTTAATGATGCATGCACATAAATTCCTTTTAACTATACTTTGCTAGAGAGTTTTCAATATCTTCGTTTATATCACTCTCTAAAAAATCTCTAGCTTGATATATTGCATTTTTAATTGCGATTTTATTACTCTTTCCATGGCAGATAATAGTACAATCTTTCACACCAATCAAAGGTGCCCCACCATACTCAGCATAGTCAATCTGTTTTTTCAAAAGCTTAAATACTTTTCTCATCAAAAGTGCACCCGTAAGAGCTGTTGGAGATCTTTTGATATTTAATTTAATCAATTTAGAGATAGAGC
Organism: Campylobacterales bacterium; assembly: GCA_027068765.1. GTDB lineage: Bacteria > Campylobacterota > Campylobacteria > Campylobacterales > QNZT01 > SZUA-1433. Next base: position 4,053 of record JAMOMC010000133.1, on the reverse strand, counting down.
TTGCAACTCCCTCGCTTGTTTTTAAAAGTATATTTCCAACAAAACCATCACAAACAACAACATCAACACTATCGTTAAAAATATCACTACCCTCAACATTTCCAATAAATGATGGATGAGCTTTTAAAAGTTTATGAGCATCTTTTGTTATCTCAGTCCCTTTGGACTCTTCTTCGCCATTTGACAAAAGACCAATTCGTGGATTTTCAACCCCTAAAACATCTTTGGCATACTCATAACCCATAACACCAAATTCAAACAGATGCTCACTCTTACAATCAACATTAGCTCCAACATCCAAAACTAAACTTCTACCACCTGTTGCTGTTGGCATAAGTGTTGCAATCGCTGGTCTTGTTACACCTTTAATTCTACCAATTCTTAAAGTTGCCAAACTCATAGTAGCTCCACTGTGTCCTGCAGATACTATAGCTTTGGCTCTTTTTTCTTTTACTAACTCTACAGCTTTATAAATCGTAGAATTTTTTCTCTTTAATGCATCTGTAGCACTCTCGCTCATTGAAAAAACATCATCACACTCAACAATCTCTATGTATTGTTGTAATTTTTTTGGAATTCTATGAGAAAAGTCTATAGATTTACCAACTAAGATAATATTAAATTTCTGTTTTGATTTTTTTAGCGCAAGCACTACCCCGTCTACAATTGGAATAGGGCCGTGATCCCCACCCATTGCATCTACTGCTATAGTATGCATCTAGCTACTTGCTTTATATTCGCCTGTAGTTTTGTTTATATGGTGAGGCATTCTCCAAGTTCCATCGCTATCTTTAACGGGTCTTGGTAAACTAAGCTTATAATGTGTTCTTCTTTTTGCGGCTCGTGTTTTACTCACCCGTCTTTTTGGTACTGCCATATCTATTCTCCTTCGTTTTTACATCTATCGCAGTAATAATAATCGCTCAAAATTGAAGCAATCTCACCCTCTGCAATCTCATCAAAATCAACTATATGATTTTGACACTCAACTATATCTAAATCTTCACCAAAAACTTTGCCATCACATACTTTGATAGCTACTTTTTCAGCCAATTTCAAATCAAACTCTTCGCCACATCTATCACAATCAATTTTAACCTGACCATCTATAGAAATATCACAAGATACTATCTTATTTGACTCTTTATAAAAATTCCCACAACATAAAATCTTATCTTTAGTTATACTAAATTCAGATTTTGTATAAGGGATTTTTCGAAATTCAATTTTCATTGTTTTAAAATGCTTATATTACCTCTTCTTTGCTAAAGAAAAACTTTATCTCATTTGCAGCATTCTCCAATGAGTCACTCCCGTGAACCGCATTTGCATCAATACTATCAGCAAAATCTGCTCTAATTGTACCTTTTGCTGCCTCTTTTGGATTTGTAGCTCCCATAAGATCTCTATTTTTACTCATCGCTTCTTCACCCTCTAATACCATAACCACAATAGGACCACTTGTCATAAACTGAACTAACTCACCATAAAAAGGTCTCTCTTTATGAACTGCATAAAATTCACCTGCTTTATTTGCATCTAGTTGCATCTTTTTCATAGCAGCAACTCTTAATCCATTTGACTCAAATCTATCTACAATTTTTCCAATAACACCTTTTTTTACTGCATCTGGTTTAATAATTGATAATGTCTGTTCCATAATTTTACTCTTCCTAATTTTATAATTTTTTTTAAAGTGAGGGAGTATATCGAAATGAATATTTGATAGGGTTTAAATTGAGAGAAAATGTATATAAAAAATTCAAGTAGAGCTAAACTCTACTTGAATTTTAAAAGACTATTCGTCGATACAAGGAGTTCCTGCATCCCCTCTTGCTTCAAGAGTAGTCATACCATCCTTAACTTCACCCCAGACGATACAACCCTCAGTAGGACAAGACTCAGCACAAGCTGGAGTATCAAAGTGACTTACACACTCAACACACTTATCCTCATAAACATAATAAATTTCTTCCCCAGTTGGGTTATCATCCTCGTCAACGATTGCTTCTACTGGACACTCATCTATGCATGCGCCACAATTGATACAAGTATCATTTATAATTACTGCCATATTACTTCCTTTTTTATTGTTAAATATTGCGAGAGAATTATACCAAAAATTTTATAAAAAATATAGAGTAACCTCTGTTATAGTTTTAAATAACTCTTAATCTCTTCACATTTATCAGTCTCTTCCCAAGAGAAACCATCCCTACCAAAATGCCCATAAGCTGCTGTCTTTTTATAGATAGGCTTCAAAAGCCCCAAACTCTCAATAATACCACGAGGAGTTAACTGAAACACCTCTCTAACACATGCTTCAAGCTTTACCTCATCTATATTTGAAGTACCATGTGTATCTACTAAGATTGATACAGGCTCAACAACTCCAATCGCATATGCAAGTTGAATTGTTACTTTTTCACACACTCCAGCTTTTACAAAGTTTTTTGCAATATATCTAGCCATATAAGCTGCACTTCTATCTACTTTTGAAGGATCTTTTCCAGAAAATGCTCCACCACCGTGAGGACAACTTCCACCATAAGTATCAACAATAATCTTTCTTCCAGTCAAACCAGCATCCCCTTGAGGACCTCCAATAACAAATCTTCCTGTTGGATTTATATGGTATTTCACCTTATCAGATAAAAGCTCTTTTGGGATATTTTTTAAAATAACCTCTTCGATAACCGCTTCTCTTAACTGACTTTGTTCAACTTCAGGTGCATGTTGGGTTGAAACTACGATAGTCTCTATCTCTTTTGGCTTACCATTTTCATATCTTACACTAACTTGTGCTTTACCATCTGGTCTTAAAAAAGGCAAAGAGCCACTTTTTCTACTTTGTGCCAAACCATAAGTCAATTTATGTGCTAAATGAATAGGAAGAGGCATCAAAACATCTGTTTCACCACATGCATAACCAAACATCAACCCTTGATCTCCTGCTCCTATCTCTCCATCAGCTTGATCGACTCCTTGATTTATATCAGGACTTTGCTCACCAATACCATTTAAAACACCTGCACTTCTATAATCAAATCCAAACCTTGCATCTGTATATCCAATCTCTCGTATTACCTCTCTAGCAATATCTTGCATAGGTGCATAAGCATCAGTTTTTAACTCTCCTGCAATCACACAAAAACCATTTGAAAGCAATGTTTCGCAAGCAACTCTGGCATTTGGATCTCTTTCAATTATATAATCTAATATAGCATCACTTATCTGATCTGCCATTTTATCTGGATGACCCTCAGTCACACTCTCACTCGTAAATAAAAAATTTTTAGCCATTTAATATGTCCTACTTTATAATTATAAATAAATATCGACACAATTCTAACTAAATTAAACTTTTTAACTAAATTATAATGGTATTATATTTCTATAAGTATTTATATGATAATATTTATCCGTAAATAAAATTTATAAAATAAAAAGGAATATATAATTATGTTAGTAACAAACAAAGCACCAGACTTTACAGCAACAGCAGTTTTAGCAGATGGATCGATAGTTGAGGATTTTAACCTAATGGACAATTTAGGAGAAAAAGGGGCAGTTTTATTTTTCTATCCACTTGATTTTACTTTTGTATGCCCATCAGAAATTATCGCATTTTCACACAGGATTGAAGATTTTACTTCAAGAGGCATAAATGTTATCGGTGTTTCAGTTGATAGTCAATTTTCACACTTCGCTTGGAGAGAAACTCCAGTAGACCAAGGTGGAATAGGCAGAGTTAAATACCCACTAGTTGCAGATCTTACAAAACAAATCTCAAAAGATTATGATGTACTTTTTGGCGAATCAGTCGCTCTTCGTGGTTCATTTTTGATAGATGCAGACGGAACTGTAAGACATGCCGTAATTAACGATCTCCCACTTGGTAGAAATATCGACGAGATGATTAGAATGGTAGATACAATGCTCTTTACAAACGAGCACGGTGAAGTTTGTCCTGCTGGCTGGAGCAAAGGTGATGAAGGTATGAAAGCTACTACAGAAGGTGTTGCTGAGTATTTGGCAAAAAATGAGAAAGAT
>JAMOMC010000132.1 GCA_027068765.1 Campylobacterales bacterium | reverse complement strand
GAACAGAGTTATTTAAGTTGGATAAAGAGATACATACTTTATCATAACAAAAAACATCCCCTTGAGATGGGAAAAGCTCAGATTGAGGATTTTTTAACATATCTTGCTGTAAAGTCATGGTGTCGAGAGTTCAATTCTTAGCTTTTCAACAACTAACTTTCACTAAAATTCATAATCTACTATGAAAACTCACAACTTTTTTAAAAAAGTTGTACAAAAGCTGTGAGAAATAAAAAAACAACTTATATTTGACAAAAATAGATAAAATCATTATAATATCATTATGGAAGATATAAATTTTAGCTGGGATAATGATAAAGCACAAAAAAATCTTGTAAAACATAAAATATCATTTGAAGAAGCAAAAACTGTTTTTGGTGATGAAAATGCAAGATTGGTTTTTGATCCTGACCATAGCGAAGATGAGGAAAGATTTCTTTTGCTTGGTTTGAGTTATAAATTAAAAATCTTAACAGTTGTACATTGTTATAAAGATAATGAAAACAACATAAGAATTATCAGTGCTAGAAAATCAACGAAAAAAGAAGAAAAACAATACAAGGAGTTTTTATCATGAGAAAAGAGTATGATTTTAGTAAATCTATAAAAAACCCATATGCAAAAAGAGTTAAAAAACAGATATCAATCAAAATTGAAATTGAAACTATTGAATACTTTAAAAAGCTATCAACAAAAGTTGGCATACCATATCAAAACCTGATGAACTCTTATTTAACTGATTGTGCATCAAAACATATAGAACCCAAACTTGAATGGGTATAGCAATAGATTGTATATACCTATATGATTTTTCAACTCAAAAATTGCACTTCAGATTTAAATTTTGGATTACATCTAAACCACACCTTAATTACACTATTTAATACATCTCTTCAAAAAATGATATTTTAATTACTTTTTAGGTCTAAAAGCCTTCATAACACTCTCATCACACTCCAAATATGCTCCACCAATAAGATCTATACAGTAAGGAACAGCAGGGAAAACTGCATCTAAACATTCTCTTATAGATTTTGGTTTGCCAGGGAGATTTATGATGAGAGATTTTTCTCTGATTCCTGCACTTTGGCGAGATAGTATGGCAGTTGGTACATATTTTAGACTCTCCTTTCGCATAAGCTCACCAAAACCTGGTAGCATCTTTTGGCAAACTGCTTCAGTAGCTTCTGGTGTTACATCTCTTGGAGAGGGTCCTGTGCCTCCTGTTGTGATGATTAAAGAGCATCCTAACTCTTGGAGTTCTATCAATGTTTTCTCTATCAAATCCCTCTCATCTTCGATGCATCTATACTCATTTTCAAGTGGGTTTTTAAGATACTCACTTAAAGTATCCATTATGGCTTTTCCTGAGATATCCTCATAAACTCCTCTGCTAGCTCTATCTGATGCTGTGATTATTCCTATTTTAACTTTTTCCATTTAGTATATGTCCT
>JAMOMC010000131.1 GCA_027068765.1 Campylobacterales bacterium | reverse complement strand
GTGGCTCCGGATACTGGATTCGAACCAGTGACCAAGTGATTAACAGTCACCTACTCTACCGCTGAGCTAATCCGGAACAAATTGACTTCTTAAAAGAGCCGAAATTATACAGAAAAAAATGTGCTTTGTCAAGCTTTTTTTTAAAAGTATGAATTTTATAAATATTTGCTACAATGAAAATAGTAAAAATCAAAAGGAAAGCTTAATGAGATTAAAATTTTATAGCATATTTTTTATCATGATTGCGTCTATTTTTAGTGGGTGCATCCAAAATATCACACCACAAGGTTTAACTGTAAGTGTGCCAGCAAGCCAGATAACCAAGTCACTAGAAGAGCAGTTTCCCATAACCAAAGATTTTGATTATGGAAAGATAACTTTGGAAGATCCAAAAGCTTCACTTAGAGCTGGTAGCAATAGAGTTATAGCTGGTACTTCTATAAGTGTTTCTAGTGCTTTAACTCCTAAACAAAGTGGCTCACTTTTTGTCTCAGGAACACCTTATTTTGATGCAAAAAGTGGTGCTGTTTACTTAAGAGAGCCAAATATAGAAAAGTTAGAGTTTAACGGCTATGAAATCGCATCTTTTATGCAAGGTCCTTTAAAAAGTGCACTCATACCGATAATAAATGAAGTTTTTAAAAGTAGACCAATTTATACACTTAACAAAAGCTCATTTCAAAAATCATTTGTAAATAATATCAGAGTTGAAGATGGAGAGTTACTAATCACCTTTGGACTCTAAGTTTCCACTATATTTTCTCTTAAACCAAAGATAGTAGAGGCTTGTGAACATAAATCCAAGCCCGATAATAACCGTAATCATCCAAAGTGACATACCAAATTTTGAAGCTATTCCTATAAACATCGTTGTTAAAACAGCAACAATCATAAATATCATATCATTGTAAGCTACAACTCTTCCTAAAAAATTTTGATCTGTATGAGTATGAATAAGTGTATAGGTAAAAGACCAAAGAGTTGTAGTAAAAAAACCTACAAAAAACATACCAACAAGAGAGGTATAAAAATTATGTTGCAAAAATGCCCAAAATATAAAAGCAACTCCTTGTAAAAGTAAAATAATATGTAAATTTTTAATACTTATAATTTTTCCTACAAAAAATGGACCTATCATCAAAGCTAAAGCACGAGTTGCATTCATCCATCCAATAGCAAGAGGAATAGCTATAATATACTTATAATGAACATCTGCCAATATATTTACAAGTGCATCTACAGAAGTTAGTGCTACAACACTATGAAGCAACATTAGATGCAAGATAAAGTGGTTATTTTTAACATACACAAAACCATCTTTTATCATATGCACCAAAGGCTTAGTTCTCTTTTTAACCTCTTTGATATTGATTGTAGCAAAAACCAAGATAGCGATTAAAAATAAAAAAGCATCTATCAAAAAAACTTTAGAAGTCCCAAACCAATAAGTTGCAAGTCCACCAAGAGCCATGCCCAAAGCAAAAGTAACAGACCAGATAATAGAGTGAAGTTCATTTGCTTCTCTTAGCTCATCTCCACTAACGATTTTTGGCAAAAGTGACATCTCTGCTGTAAAAAAAAGCGAAGCTGCAGTCATTCGTATAAATATAAACAACATCAAAAGCCAAATATGAGAAACATCCGAAATAAAAAGATACATCAATGTCATAATAAGCTCAACAAAGAGTAAAATTATCATAAATTTTTTATACGGCAACTTATCAACAATAGCCCCACTTATAGGAGCTAAAATAATCGCAGGCAAAGAGTACATCGAAACTACCAAAGCAATCATGATAGGAGTAACACTAAACTCTAAAATAAGTGTATATATAGCAACATGAGAGAACCAAGCTCCAAAATATGCGATAAACTGCACAATACTAAGTCGTCTTATGATTGGGTTTTTTAGGAGTGTTTTATACATAAAAAGATTATATCAGAAAGTGATATAATCTTAATTTTTAGAGAGTACCTCTTTGATAGCTTCTCCAAATAGTCTATTTCCATTATCGTTTGGATGTGTATTGTCACCAAAAGACCATTTTTTATCCGTATCTTTTCCTGATTCAACCTCTAAAGTTTTTTGGAAAAAATCAAAAAACATCCAGCCATTTTGCTTAGCCATCAATTTCCCTTTTTCTGTATATCCCATTAGTTTTCTTGTAGTTAAATCTGGAACACCACAAGTTGCAATTCCAACTTTAACACTATGCAAAATACCACTTTTAACTTCGCTAACTACAGCTTTAACATTATCTTCCCATTTTGAAATTCGTTTTATCTTATAAAAATTCCTAATATCACTTGGCACATTAGAAGTTAAAGTCAACTCATCTCCATTAACAGCACTTACTATACCAGCTGCTACACTATTTATATCGCCGTTATAATCTCCCATAACTACAACATCTCCTACTCTAATGCTATCGATGGTATTAGCTAGTTTTATTTTATTTGAAGCAAGTGATGTAAACTCTCTATTGTCTCTGTCTTCTATCCACTCATTTGTACCATTTGCCGCATCATTAGTTGAAGACTCTAAGATAAAAAGATCTGGCTTAAATGCTGTGATTTGTTTGGTAGTTCTAGCATTTCCAACTGTTTTTTCTAATAAATCTTTCGCTTGGGCTCCGCCAATTCCTGCATTTTGAAAAAAGTACATATGGTTTGTAATAAAATTCAACAAAAGCTCACCCTCTGTAACTTTTAATATAAAGTTGTGATTACCATAATTATCCAGCCCCAGATTCCAAGTTTTAACAGCTCTTGGATCATTTTGTCTAAAATCAAGACCCTCTTTTACTCTTGTAGTATCCCCTGCTTGATTATCTCCATATCTACTCTCTAAATCTGTTCCCATCTCTCTACCTAAATTATCTACACTCGATTTCACTGGTTTGATGTTTTCACCATAATCATAACTTACACAAAAATCGGCCATTTGGGTGTTTTTAAAAGTTATAAAATGGTGAACTTCTTCCCCTGCCCTTTTTCTAATAATCGCCCAATCATCATCTCCAAAAGGGAAAGTTCCATCGTGATAACCTCCAGTATTTACAAAACCGCTACCGCTAGCTGTAACATTATGATTAAAAGTATGAGCTCTACCTAAATCAAATGTTTTTTTGTTTTCTGTAAAACATTCTTCATCACTTTTTACCTCTTCACCTTTTGTATCTAACACACCTTCTTGAAGCACTCCATCAACCCAAAGCTCAACTTTTGCACCTGCACTTCCTCTCTCTTTAGCAAATACAACCGAGATTTTATCTCCCTCTAAAGTGCCGCTTATCTCTGTGCCTGCACCATATTTGTAAAGTTTTCCCTTATAAGCCATTGAATCTTCTATCTCTTCGCCTTCAGCTGGTATCAAGGTTGTAGCAACTTCTTCTCTAAGATACTTTTCAACCTCTCCAAGGTAAGAGCCTTCACCCATGTTTCCCTTACCCCAAGTGATAGAACTCCCTGCGATTGTTATGCGATTGTATTTAAAATCAATTTTATCTGGACTGCTAGGAGTGGCAACTGGACCTGTTGTTGGATCATCGTCTACATCTACAAGAGCTTTTGGTTTTGTATCTTCTCCACCACAGCTCACAAAGAATAAAGCAGAAAAAACAGCTAAAATAGATATACACTTTTTAAAATTTATCTTCATAAAATATCTCTCTTATTTAATTTTAATATCATGCGATTGTATCATAAAATTTTGTAAAAACATAATTTTTTTAATAAAAAATATACTAATTAAAACTATTTAATTTAATCTTATTTTGATACAATCCCAATCTTCAAAGGAGTAGCATGAGCGGTATCGACAAAGGTGTACTTTTTATGTTTTTCTCTGTACTTCTTTCAGCTATGACTGGAGCTGCTGCTAAGATGTTAACTGATGATATGAGTGCTTTGGAAATTGTATTTTTTAGAAATTTATTTGGAATTATTTTTATATTTATCACTCTAAGACATACTCCTAGCACCTCAAAAGGTGGTAAACCTCTTCTTCTATTTTATAGAGGTTTATTTGGATTTGCAGCCGTTTTTCTGTTTTTTTATACTATCACAACCATACCTCTTGGAGAGGCTGTCACATTAAACAAAACATCTCCTCTTTTTGTGGCTATTTTAGCATTTTTTCTTCTTGGTGAAAAACTCTCTATAAAAGGGGTTGCTGCTCTATTTTTAGGTTTTTTTGGTGTTTTATTGATAACAAAACCTCTTGGGATTTCTATAGGTCTGGCTCATTTTTTAGGGCTTCTTGGAGGTTTTTTTGCAGCGGCTGCTTATACTACTATACGAAAGATAAAAGATGTTTATGACTCTAGAAGTATTGTTATGTCATTTATGAGTGTTGGAGTTGGTGCTCCTATTGTTATGTTCATGATAGCTTCTTTTTATGTGCCACAGAGCTTAGAGTTTATCATATCGCCTTTTACTATGCCCACCTCTTACAAAGTGTGGGGACTACTTTTTGTTATCGGAATTACAGCAACCATCTCTCAATGGCTTTTAACTCTAGCTTTTAGTAGTTCTAATGCTGGAATTGTCGGTATAGTTAGTTATACTAGTATTCCATTTGCTATCTTTTTTGGAGTGCTTCTTGGTGATAACATACCTGATATTTTAACTTTTATAGGTATTGCTTTGATTGTACTATCAGGACTTATGGTTAAAAAGGGTTAGAGTTTAAACTCTAACTCTGCATCTTTTGCTTTTTCAAGCCCTATAAGTGTCAAATTTTCTCCATCTATCAAATCATTTTGTCTAAAACCTTTTAAAAACTTTTTGCCATCTTTATAAGAAAAAAGCCCTCCGTTTTCCAATATCTGTATAATATCATTTAAACTCTCATCATCTTTTTTCTTATAAATCGCTAACAAAAACACTCTCTCTTCTATCTCCATCTTCTCATCCAATTTAATTTTTTTAGCTATGATACCAAATCAAAATTAGATTTTAGGAATAGAGGGTGGAGTATCTATACCCTTTGTAACCTCTGGAGGATTGTCTTTATCTTTACTATCATTATCCCCACATCCTACAAACAACAAAACTAAAAAAAGACTCAAAATATACTTCATGACCTACTCCTTCTTCTCTAAACTTTTTAATGTTCTAAATGTAGCTAATCCATTTACTAAATATGCCACATAAGTCTCTACACCTTTATCAAAAATAATTCCACGATTTAAACTGCTATAGCTGTTGGAGCTAAAATCATCAACTATATTGTTATAAACTTTAAATTCATCATCTTCAACTTTAAAAACTCCAAGATAATTACCATAATTATCTAACCTATAATCCCCTCCACCAAAAGGAATTGCAAAAAGATTATCACTTTTTCTAAAAGCTAAAGCTTTGTGATTTCTCTCTAGTTCACTATAAAAATAACCATTAGTATTAAAAACATACATGTCTATAGATTTAGGTTCTGAAAAAATGCTAATATCAAAAAGCTCCAATTTTAATTTATTATTTACATCTCTTCCAACACCCATTATCAAATCATCTCCTATTGGATGCAGATATGAAGAGAAACCTTCTATCTCCAATGCTCCAATCTCTAAAGGATTTGCAGGGTCACTAAGATCTATCGTATAAAAAGGATCTGTTTCCATAAATGTTACAATATAACCCTTTTTTCCCATAAACCTTACAGAATAAATCCTCTCATCTTTTTTCCCTAAACCTCCCAAATACCCAAGAGGCTCTAAAATTCCATTTTTCTCTCTAAGAGTAAAAATACTATTTTTTGTACCTCCGCCACCCCAAGAATTACCTTCAGTAGTTGCTATCCTAAGTACATCATCATATTCACTCAAACTAAACTGATTTAAAGCACTTCCATCAACAAAACCCATACCTTTATAAGCTAATTTATCACTAATTTGAAATTTATAAATAGCCGAACGATGTTTATAATTTTGAAAATCATAATACATAGGATATTTATCTGATACAAGATAGAGTGCTTTAGAAGATGCATAAACGGCATTTTGATAACCTAAAATTGAACTTGTATCTTCTAGCTCCATATCTTTGATATCAATTTTGCTAACTGTAGTTATGCTATACTCTTGATCTTTTTTAGAAGGTACATAAAATGTAGTTGGCATTAAAAGTGAAATCTCTGCATCTGTGTTTTTTACAACCATTGGGATTAAATTTTCAGAAACGATGATAGGATTTTCATAATCATATCTATAAAATCTACCATTATCATTTATTAACGAGTAGCATCTTGAGTCCATCTTAAATTTTTGATTATAATAATTAAACCCTTTACACTCAGGTGCATCTATATAAATCTTTGGATACTTTTTTTCTATATTTGGATTAAAAGTACTTATCAAAATAAGCTTACCATCAACAACTCTAGAATCTTTGATAGAACCATCTATCACAAATGAGCCAATTTTATCTATGTTATCTATATCTTTAACACTATAAGTATCAACACTCATTTTAGTTTTTC